>JAHWKJ010000761.1 GCA_019347905.1 Planctomycetota bacterium | reverse complement strand
GCCCTGGTGCTGGTGGCGGCCGTGTTCTTCGCGCTGGGAGTCGAGCGTGTGGCTTCCGCCGCCTCACACCGGTCGGGCGAAACGGCCAGCAACGCCGCACCCTCCGCCGTCGTAACGGCCGCCGCGCCGCTGCCGCTGCCCGAAGTCGCCGTACCACCGCGGCCGGTATGGCCGGCTCTGCGGTCTGCCAGAACCGGCGGTCCGGCGGGACCATGGGGGCAAACGTCAACACGCCCTCGCTCGTCCGAGCTCGAGACAGACAAGCTTATCGCCGCGGCCGAATTGCACGCGGTGCTGAAGCAGCGGCTGGCCCAGGTGGCCCAGCGCGAACGCGAGCTCGCGCAGCGGCAGGAACTGGTCGAGCTGGTCTACGAAGACGTGCACGGCGAGCAGTCCGAAATGGACGCATTACGGGCCGCCATCCGCGGCGAGCTGGATCGGCTCCAGCGACGCACGGCCGCCAGAACGATGACCGAGCCGGCGAAAGTCGCTTCACCAGCCGCTCAGCCGCTCGACGAGCATCCCGAGAGCTTCGAACCGCCGCCACGACAGATGACGAATGCGGAACCAGCGAACGGAGTCGAGCTGCAACCGAGTCACGCGATTTCCGCGGCGTCCTCGATGGGCGGACCGGAAATCGCCGGCGGGAACTGGCGTCCGGAGTCGTTGGCCGCCATCGTGAGCGATCTTGTGGAGCAGGACAACATCGACGCGGCCGCGCGGCTGCTGGGGACCCTGAAGGAGCGGGAAGCCGCCCAGGTGCTGGCGGCGCTGCCCGATCCGCGGGTGGCCGACCGGCTGCTCATCCGTCTGCAGGAACTGGACACGGCCGCCCGCTGATTCGCCTCTTCTTCGCGAACCTCCACGTCGGCTGCGCCTCTGCCTTAACAGCCGACGCATAACAGCAGATCACTCGGCCTTGCGCTCGCACTCGACGCAGCGGGCGGCATAGGGAATTGCTTTGAGCCGTTCTGCCGCAATCTCGCCGCCGCAATCGACGCAGCGGCCGAACTCGCCTTCCTCGATCCGCTCCAGCGCCGACTGGACCTGCGAGAGCAATTCGTGCTGTGTGGAGGCCAAGTTCACTTCGGCGTCGAGGCCCTCGGTGTCGCGGTCGGCGGTGTGGGTGGGAACCGTGGGAACTTCTCCGGGCGGCTGTGCTTTCTCCTGCACGCTCTCTACGTGAGAGCCGATTTCCGTCTTCAACCTCTCGCGGAGGCTCGTGAGTCGGCGGCGAAACGTCTCGCTCTGGACGGCAGTCATGGGGACACCTCTCAGTTCCCGGCTCCAGCAGCCGGCAGTCTCGCGAAATGCAGGCAAGCTGATTTCGAACTGGATGAATCGTAGATCGCGGCCGAGCAATGCGCCAGTCGGGGCTTTCCCCACCGGCCGCGTCGCGCCAACACTTATTGATGCAGCCCCACTCACGGCGTACACTTGCATAGCCAGCGAGCCTTCAGCAGTCGGCGGTCAGCGAGCAGCATTCACCCCAAGCAACTGTCTCGCTGACTTCTGTCCTCTGTCCTCTGACCACTGACCTCTGACTCCCGAGGCACGATCCTCCTTGGCAGAACCCAAACGCGATGAACTGAGCGTCCGCCGCAAGACGGCGATCCTGGTCTCTGTCTACAATTCCGCCGAGGAAGCCGACCGCAGCCGCGTCCTCGATGAGCTGCGGGGCCTGGTGAAAACCGGCGGAGTCGAAATCGTCGGCACGCTGACACAGGCCCGACCGAAGCCGCACATCGCCACCTGTCTGGGCCGCGGCAAGGTGGAAGAGCTCACGCAGCTTGTCGCCTCCACCGGCGCGCAACTTGTCATCTTCGACAACAACCTGACGCCGGCGCAGGGCCGCAATCTCGAAGAAGCCACCGGCGCCGTGGTCGTCGACCGCAGCGAAGTCATTCTGGACATCTTCGCCTCGACGGCGCGGACGGCTGAGGCGCGGCTGCAGGTGGAGCTCGCGCAGCTCCTGTATTTCCGCACGCGGCTGAAGCGGCTGTGGACGCACCTGGAGCGGATCGAGGGCGGCGTCGGGGCGGGGCGCGGGCCCGGCGAAAAACAGCTCGAAACCGACCGTCGGCTGCTCGACC
>JAHWKJ010000007.1 GCA_019347905.1 Planctomycetota bacterium | reverse complement strand
GGTGCAGGTTACAATGCAGCGCCTGTAAGGATTGCGCGGGGTCGCGCGCCCTCGCTGACGCTTCGGGTTAGTGTCTGCCACACCAACCCGAAGCGTCAGCGAGGGGACCTACCAGCCGCGAGCCTCGGCGACCGAGTCGAAGCCGCTTTCAGGACCGTCTTCTGCGAGGGACTACGAACATGCAGCGAACACGTCGAATCTCGTCGTTCGCCCGGGGCCTGCTGCTGGCCGCAGCCGTCATCGTGGCAGGGACATTTACCGCCTCCGCCCAGATGCCGGACGAGAAAAAGCCCTCGCCGCCGAAGCCGGATTATCCGCCGCTCGCGGAGGTGACGGAAGGCTTTGAGAAGGTCGTCTCGACGGTCGACGACAAGCCCAGCCTGTACACGCTGTGGGTCCGCAAGAAGGACGGCCAGATGCTGGCTGAACTGCCGCGGAACTTCGCCAACGAAAAGCACTTCTTCGCCATGACCGTCGCCAGCGGCGAGACCTACGCCGGGCTGCAGGCGGGAGATATGTACGTCTACTGGCGGCAGTACGACAAGCGGCTGGCGCTCATCGAGCCGAACATCGAATACAAGGCGCCTGGCGACGCGCATTCCAAGGCCTCGGTCGAGCGGCTGTTTACCGACCGCGTGCTGCTCGACGTGCCCATTCTGGCGATGGGGTCCAACGGCGGACCGGTGATCGATCTCGACGCCTTGCTCATCGGCGAGGCCGGGACATTCTTCGGCCGCGGCACGCGCGTGACGAATGCCGCGCTGTTGACGATCAAGAAGGCCAAGGCGTTCCCGGAGAACATCGAGGTCGCATTCGAGGTGCCGACCGCGGACTTCACCGGCAACGGCCGGCTGAAGACGCTGCACTACTCGATCAGCACGATCAAGCCCAACCCGCAGTTCAAGCCGCGCGTCGCCGACGAACGCGTGGGCTACTTCATCACGGCCTACAGCGATCTGGGCAAGTACAAGGACGAGGAGACCCGCGTCCGCTACATCACCCGCTGGCACATGGAGAAGAAGGACGAGGGCCGCTCGATCAGCCTGCCCAAGAATCCCATCACGTTCTACGTCGAACACACGACGCCCCCGCGCTACCGCTACTGGGTCAGCGAGGGCATCAAGTACTGGAACGAAGCTTTCGCGAAAATCGGCCTGCGGGAGGCGATCCGCGTCGAGTATCAGGACGCCGAAACGGGACTCCACATGGAGAAAGACCCCGAAGACGTCCGCTACAACTTCGTCCGCTGGCTGAACAACGACATCGGAACGGCCATCGGCCCCAGCCGCATCAATCCCGAGACCGGCGAAATCCTGGACGCCGACATCATCCTCACCGACGGCTGGATCCGGCACTTCGAGAAGCAGTTCAACGAGATCTTCCCACAGGTGGCCATGGAAGGCATGCACCCGGAGACGCTGGCCTGGCTGGCGAAGCATCCCAACTGGGATCCGCGCGTGCGGCTGGCCCCGCCGTCGCAGCGCGAGCACATCCGGGCGCGGCTGACCCAGCAGAGCTTCGAGCCCTACGCGGGCACGTTGCCCACGAGCGCCGGCAATCGCCTGATGGGCGACCACGAGCACGACGGCCTGATCGGCCGCACCAGCCAACTCAACGGGCTGTGCCTGGCCGCCGACGGCAAGGCCTTCGACGTCTCGATGATGCGGATGCACCTGGCCATTCTCGAAGCCCTCAAGGAAGAAGAAGGCAAGGACGAAAAGGGCGAGAAGAAGGACGACGACAAGGATGGCAAGAAGAAGGACGACCTGCTGGACGGCATGCCCGAAGACTTCATCGGCCCGCTGCTGGCGGAGCTCGTGGCGCACGAAGTCGGCCACACGCTGGGCCTCAGGCACAACTTCAAGTCGTCCAGCATTCATCCGCTGGCCGACATCAACAGCCCCAAGGTCAAGGGCGTCAAGCCGCTCGCCGGCAGCGTGATGGACTACCTGCCCGTCAACATGAAGCTCGAAACCGGCAAGCTGCAGGGCGATTACTCGATGATCGGCATCGGTCCCTACGACATGTGGGCCATCGAGTACGGCTACACGTTCGAGAACGATCTGAAGCCGATTCTGAACCGCGTCGCCGAGCCGGAACTCGCCTACGCGACCGACGAAGACACCTATGGGCCCGATCCGCTGGCCCGCCGCTACGACTTCGGCAAGGATCCGCTCGAATACGCCAAAGAGCAGTACCGGCTGGCGAAGTGGCACCGCGGCCGCATCGTCGAGAAGTTTGTGAAGGACGGGCAAAGCTGGTCGCACGCCCGCCGCGGCTACGAAATGTCGCTCTACATGCAGATGCGGGCCGTCAGCATGATGTCCAACTGGGTGGGCGGCGCGTTCGTCCATCGCGACAAGAAGGGCGATAAGGATGCGCGGCCGCCGGTGGAAGTCGTGCCGGCCGACAAGCAGCGCGAGGCCCTGCAGTTCGTGCTGGAGCACTCGTTCCGCGACGAGGCCTACGGCCTCGACTCCGAGTTGCTCAAGCACATGACGGTCGACAAGTGGCTCGACGGCGACAATTACTATGCGGCCTTCGTCGAGGAGCCGACCTGGCCCGTGCACGACCGCATCATGGGCCTGCAGGCCTCTGTGCTCACGCAGCTCATGTCGCCCACCACGTTGCGGCGTGTGTACGACAACGAGTTCCGCGTGCCGGCCGATGAGGAGACGCTCACGCTGCCCGAGATGCTCGACGCCGTCACCACCACCATCTGGGCGGAGCTCGAGGGCAAGATGGACCGGCAGTGCACCGCCCGTCAGCCGCTGATCTCCAGCCTGCGCCGCAACCTGCAGCGGGAGCACGTCGAGCGGCTGATCGACCTGTGCTTCCCTGGCGCCGGCGACGGGGCGGCCTACAAGCCGATCTCCAACCTGGCCATGATGGGGCTGCGGTCGATCAAGTCGAAGATCGACGCCAAGCTGAAGGAAGGCGAGGGCAAGATCGATCCGTATTCGGTCGCGCATCTGACGCAGATCGCCGACGACGTCGACCGGGCGCTCAAGGCCGAGTACCTGTACAACGCCAACGAGCTGAAGATGAACCTGCGGCTGCCGACGATCTTTCTGCAGGATCGCGACGGGCAGTCCCCGCTGGGAGCCAAGTAGCTTCCCGGAGAGGGGGTGACAAGGTGACGGGGTGACGGGGTGAATCACGTGACCGGTCGGTTGATCGCCGACCTCGCGGGGTCGCCCGGATGTCGCGCCAGCGTTCACCTTGTCACCCCCTCTCCCCGTCACCCCCTCTCCCCCACTCCGGCTCGATGTCGAACATCCTGCACGACCTCGAAGACGCCTTGCGGAATGCGCAGGCGGTCGCGTGGACCGCTCTCGTGGAAACGCGCGGTTCGACGCCGCAAAAGGCCGGCGCTTGCATGCTCGTGTTCGCCGACGGCTCACAGGCCGGCACTCTCGGCGGCGGGTGTGTCGAGGCCGAGGTCAAGCGCCGCGCGCTGCGGCTGCTCGACGAAGGCCGCCGGGAAATCCTCACGTTTCAGCTCGACAGCGACTACGGCTGGGACGACGGCCTGATCTGCGGCGGCCGCATGTGCATGCTCGTGGATCCCGTGCGCCCGCACGAGGACGCGTCGTTCTTCGAGACGCTGTTCCGGCTGACGGCGGAAGGACGAGGCTCGACCGAGGCCGTCATCATCGACGCCGAGAAGGCCGGGGGCGGTCGGGACGGCGACCGTTTCCTGTTCGACGAAGCCGCCACACTCCTCGCGCGGCGGAGCGAAAGCGGCGAGGCCCTCCCCGCAGCAATCGCCGAAAACCTGCGGCCGCTCGACGAGCGGCCGCGGCCGTACATCGCCAGCGGCGTCTCCTACCTGCCGCGGTTGAAGCGCTGCCGGCTGATCGTCGTCGGGGCCGGCCACGTGGGGCAGAAAGTGGCCGAGCTGGCCGCCGCCGCCGATTTCGACGTGTGGGTCGTCGACGACCGCGAGCAGTACTGCAACCCGGAGCGCTTCCCGCAGGCGAAGCGGCTGATCGTGGGCGCGGTCGATTCGGCCCTCAGCGGGCTGGAGATCGATAGCGACACGTACGCGATCATCGTCACCCGCGGCCACAACCACGACGAGGAAGCCCTGTACCACCTCGCCGAGACGCGCGCCCGTTACGTGGGCATGATCGGCAGCCGCCGCAAGATCAAGCTGATCTTCGAAGACCTGCTGGCGGAAGGCATTTCGCGCGAAGCGCTTCAGCGGGTGAGCGCGCCGCTGGGCCTCGACATCGGCTCGCAGACGGTGCCGGAGATCGCCGTCAGCATCGTGGCGGAACTCATCGCCCACCGCAACCTGGGTGAGATCCCAGAGCGCTACCGCCGCGCGAGCCTCGTCCACGAACTGGCCGTCAAAGCCATGTAAGCTGGTGAGCGCGATTAGCTACTGCGAAAGCGGTCGCTCCTGCAGCGGCTCGCCTGGAAGTTGGGAAGCCAGCTCGACCGACTTGTGGACGTCGACTTCATTCCCGGTTATCTGTAAGTCGAAATCAGATCTGGCGTACTTTTCCGGATTGAGGCCACGATTCTGCCACGGAAGAACCGGAGATGCTCCAACTGACTGCGCTGGGTCTCGCGGTTTGCGACCAGATCATTTTGGACAGGGACACCCAAAAGCCGTCGCTGATTGGCGTCTTCACCGGCCTCAGCGTGAATGACTTTCCTTCCGATCCGCAGCGGTTTTCCGTGGCAGCGTTCCTGACCGGAGGCGTGGGAGCGGCTACAATTGCAGTACGGGCCGTTCGCCTGGCCAGCGGCGAGCAGATTTACCGGCAAGAGGGCGAAGTCAGCTTCCGCGACCAGACTGATATCGTGAACGTTTTATTCCGGGTGCGGAGCATCCGCTTCCCGGAACCTGGCTTCTATCTGTTTCAGCTTCTGGTGAACGACGAACCGGTCCCGGCGGCCCAGCGCCGACTTCGCGTGTACCGGAGTCCGGAGCAACCATGAACGACAAGTCACCCGTTTCGACCGCCGAAAGCCGGCGTCCAGACTGGCTGGCTGGAAGCAGCGTGTGGATCGAGGGCGTAGAAGATCTTTCAATTCACGACGCCGTTCAGCCGCAGGCCGGCGAGGACGACGAAAGCAGGCTTTCACCCGCGGAGACAAGTGGGCGCAACGTGTGGATTGAAGGAGAGGAAGACCTGTCCGTGCGGCCGCTGCCTGCCGGTGTGCTGTTCCAGGCTGATGTCTCCGGTGGCTGAATCCGAGGCGTTCGACTCCGAGACCGGGCGGGAGCCGATGGGAGTCGATGCCGCGCTGTGGACGCTGCTGACTGCGGCGCTGTGGGGCGGGACGCCGGTCGCGATCAGCTACTCCGTCGATCAGCTTCCGCCGGTTGCGGTCGCCGGCCTCCGCTTCGCCATGGCCAGCGCGTTCATGCTGGTCTGGTGCCGGGCCGAGGGCTCGCGGCTGGCGCTGCGTCCCGGCGAGATGCGATGGGTGCTGGGCGGGGCGGCGCTGCTCTTCGTGCAGATCTCGCTGTTCAATCTCGGCGTGGCAAAGTCGAACTCGTCGCACGGCTCGGTGCTGGTCAACACCTTCGTGCTGTGGGTCGTGGTGATCGAGCACTTCCTCGCAGCCACTCCCGCCGAGCGGCTGACGGCGAGAAAGGTCGGCGGATTGGCGTTTGCGGCCGCCGGCGGATTGATCCTGATGCTGGCCGCCCGCGGCGAAACGGCGCTTCCGGACACCCGCGACCAGGCCACGCTGGCGGGCGATCTGATTCTGCTTCTGTGCGCTTTCATCCTTGGGATCAAGATCGTCTACACCAAAGCCGCCGTGAAGCGGCTGGATCCGGGGCGTTTCATTCTGTGGCACGATGTGCTGGGCGTAGTGCTGTTCGCCGCGTGGAGCTTCGCTTTCGAAGACGTGTCGTTCGCGCGGCTCCAATGGCCGACGATCTGGGGCCTGGTGTACCAGGGCGTGGTCGTGGCGGGGTTCTGCTTCGCCGTACAGGCCCTGCTGCTCAGAAAGCATCCGGCCTCGCAAATCGCCATCTACAGCACGGCGACGCCGCTGTTCGGCATCGCGTTCGCCGCGCTGTTTCGGGGCGACCGGCTCTCGCCGTGGCTGATCCTCGCCGGCGTGTGCGTGGCGGCGGGCATCCTGCTCGTGAACCTCGCGGGCCGAAGGGGTCAGACCCCTTTGGGGGCGAGCGACGCAGAACGTGGAGAGTCGATGTCCCGCAAAGGGGTCTGACCCCATGCGCTTATTCCCGGACGAGCACGTCGCGGCCGTCGTCGAGCGAAAGCTGTACGCCGCCCCGCAACCGCGAGACCACCGCGTGGAATTCCGCGGGCGTGCGGACGCGGTAGCCGTTCACGTGCGTGATGAAGATCCCCGGCTGGATCTCGTCGTCCGCCCGGAACTCGGGGGCAACGTCTTCCACCAGGACGGAGTCGTACCGCTCCCGCCGCGGCAGAAAGCGGTGGCGAGCCGTCGAAAAGTCGACCGTCAATCCCCTCCAGGTGCGTTCGGGCCGCCGCCGGGTGGCGATGATGTCGGTCTCGTTGTCGGGAGGCCACTTGGTCAGCACCGCCGTCAACTCGACTTCGGCCCCGGCCCGCCCGCGGACGACGGTCAGCTTCGCCTCGGCTCCCGGTCCCAGCCGGCCGATCTCCCGCATCAGGTCGTACTGCGAATGCACCGGCGTGCCGTTGATCGCCGTAATGACGTCGCTCGTCCGCACGCCCGCCAGCGCGGCGGGTGAACCGGGACTGACAGACGCAACCCGCGCCGCCGAAGGCTGATCGAGCCCCACCTGGCCGCCGCGATATTGCGTATCAGGCAGCACGCCCAGGAGGCCATACTCGACTTCCCAGCCGCGGGAAAGCTCGTCGATGGCCCGGAGCATATCGGCGCGCAGGGGAATGGCGTAGCCCACCGATTTCTCGTAGCCCTCCAGCGCCGCCAGCGAAGTGGTGACGCCGATGCACTCGCCCCGCAAGTTAAGGAGCGGTCCGCCACTGGTGCCCAGGTTGAGCGGCATGCTCACCTGCAAGAGCGTACCCAGGTGGTGCACCGTCTGCCGCTTGCGGTCCTGGGAATCGAAGGGCGGCACGCCCACCGGCGCCGGCTGCCGTCCGAGGTTGCTGATCATCCCCCAACTCGCGCTGGCCGAACCGTCGCGGGCCAGCGCGTAGGGATTGCCCAGCGCGACGACGAGCTGGCCTTTGCGCAGGTTTTCGGCTTCGACAAGCTTCATAGGCTTGAGCTGCGCCAGCTCGACCGTACCGCGCTCGGTGTCAAGCTCCAGCACGGCCAGATCGCTGCGCGGATCGGCCGCCCGAATCGCCGCCGGGCAGCCTCGCCGGTCGGAAAACCGCACGTAGAGTTGGGCCGCCTCGCCGGATGGACGGCCCGCCACCTGCGAACCTTTGACGGCATGGTAGGTCGTGAGGATCAGCCGCTGCGTCGGCTCGTCCGGCGGCTGAATGATGATCCCGGCCGCAAAGTCGTTGGGGACAAAGTCGGGATCGTCGGCCGGATGCAACGGCAGCGACTGCGGCACGACGTCGCGCAACGGGAGGAAGCGCTCGGCCCGGTTCGCCAGCGGCCTGAGATCGTCAGTCCGGTATCGAAGGACCGCGACGACGGACGGCTCGACGTCCTCGATGACTTTCACCAGCGCCTGTTCCAGCGCCGCCGCCGCCGCCAGCCCGTCGATCTCCTGCGCCGCCGCCGGTCGCGCGGCCGACACCGCCGCCAGGAGAGCGCCGGCTGCCGCCAGCGCTCGAAGCGAGGACAGATGGCTCATGCGGTGGATCCTCTCAAACGCCCGGCGGTATGTCCAGAAGGGGTCAGAGCCGGTCAAGTTGGATCAGCCGGCACGCGCTAGCGTCCGGTTCGCACAACCGCAACCGGGGCTAGCGCCCGGCGGCTGATTTCGCAGCCCGAAGTGTTAGCCCCGACGATGCACTATGGGTTCTGCAGCATCGCGTACAGGATGACGTTGACGGCGATCCGCACCGCGTCGTCGTGGACGTACCCCGCGCAGGCGGCCGAGGCCTGCCGCTCCAGCGCGCAACTGATGTCGTACTTGCTGTAGACGATGGTGTAACGACCGCCATCCTCGACGCCCTCCAGGAAGGGCGGCCCGCGGTGCACGCGCTGTTCCAGCGGCGCCTGCGGATCGGCGGCCGCTTCGGGCGTACGACGCTCGACTTGGCGCACGTCGAAGCCGGGGTCGAGACGAAACATCTCGTGCTCGGCCGGGATCCGTTCCAGCTTCGTCTCGGGATAAAGCTGCCGCACCAGGTCGCGAAAGCTCTCGTCGAAGTGCCGCGAGCCGCAGCAGGCGTCGGCGAACAGGACGCCGCCGCGGTCGAGGTACTGCCGCAGCCGGTCGCGTTCCGCCTTGTCGATCTGAAACCGCGTGCGCCCGTGCATGTACAGGATGGGATAGCGGAAGATTGCTTCGTCGCCGAGAGCGACTTTGCGCTCTTCGGTTGTCGCCGCCATGCCGACCGTGCGGTTGAGGGCGATCAGGAGGTTCTTCAGGGCGTCGGGCGCGGTGTTCCAGCCGCCGCCGTGCACGACTTTCGCAATCTCCAGAAAACCGCGGGTGATCTGGCCCTCCAGGTTGATGCGGCGGTCGGATTCAAGCTTGTTGAGCGGCTCGCGGCCGGTGGCATAGGCGATGACGTTGACGCCCACCTCCATCGCCTGCTTCACGTCCTGCTTCAACTTCGGGCGCCGATTCGGCGGTTCCTGCGGGCTCCACCGCTCCCAGTAGCAGGCGATGTCGTCTGGCGAGTAGACGATCGCCGTGCGGCAGCCGAAGTCGACGCCCCACAGCTTCACCTTCGCGGGATCGAGCGGATACTCGGCGCGGTAAATGTCGTGCTCGGGCTTCAGCGGCTCGAGCTTGCGGTTCTCGCCGGGATACATCGCTTTCACCAGGTCCTGCATCCCGTCCTCGAAGCCGGCGTGGTTGTCGCAGCTTCCGACCGCGAAGATGAACCCGCCCTGGTTGATGTACTCCCGCAGAATCTGGGCATATTCCGGCCGCTCGAGCAGTCCCGCGGGCTCGTCCTGGCCGCTGACGTACAGCACCGGCGCCTGCCGCAGGATTTGTGCGGCATCGGCGAGCTCCACATTCAGCAGCTTGGGCAACTCGACGACCTGCCAGGTGACGAGCTTGGGCCACTTCTCCAGCCCGGTGATGTGATCGGTGAGCTGGCGGACGTCGTGCGGGTGCTTGTTCCAGTCGTCGCCGACGATCTCCGGCAAGTCGCCCGCCCCGCGGACGAACGGCCCGTGCGCGAGCTTGTTCACCAGCACGGGGGCGAGGCCCTTCGACAGGAACAAGAGCGCGAGGCTGGTGCCAACGACGGGGTCGTTCTCCATGCCGCCCTCGCCGCGCCACGCGCCCTGAATCGACTGCACGGCCAGCAGTTCCTCGGCCCCGCGGCGGTACCAGTCGTGCCGTCCGAAGAACCGCTTGCCGGTGAAGCGGCCGGCCCGTTCAAGCCCGTACATGTAGTACAGGTACCAGCGGTCGCTGGAGACGCGGCGGGTGGTGGACGGATTGCTGGCCGCATCGAAGCGGCGGGCCATCCAGTCGAGCGCTTGCTGAAGATCCTCGTTCGTCGCAGCTTCGGCGCAGCAGTCGATCGTGCCATCGGGCCGCACGTCGGAGTCGTCGCGGAGCATCATGTCCACGATCGTCAGCGTGGCAAGGCCGGCGACGGTCATGCTGCCGGTGCTGTAGCCCGGATTCACTCCCGTGTAGCCCCAGCCGCCGTCGAAGCTCTGCTGCGTGGACCAGTGGTGCCGGACGCGCTCCCACGTCCTGCGGTCGATGGGTACGCCGGCGCGGGCGGCGGCATACAGGCCGAGCACCGCATACTGGGCATTGCTGCGATCGCCGCCGGCTCGCCCCACGAGGTCCGACGGATGCATGTAGGTCCACGAGCCTTCGTCGACTCCCTCGACGATCTGCATGTTTTCAAGCCGCTGGGCGAGCGATAGCACGCGGGCCTGGTCGCGCAGACCGTCTTTGGCGTCGGTGAGCGCCATGATCATCAGCGCGACTTCGTAGGTCTTCGTCGGCTCCTCGATCGACCGCAGGTATTCGAGGCACTTCTGCACGGGCGGGTCTTCGGCCGTCATCCCGGAGTTGACCAGCGCCAAGAGCGCTAGGCTGGTGACGCCGACGCCGTAATGACCGACCCCTGCCGACCACGACCCGTCGTTGTGCTGGCGACTGACGAGAAACTTGCGGGCGCGCTCGATGGCCCGCGTCACCCTTTCCGCCGTCACCCCCGCGCCGGCTTCCTGCGCGGCGATCGGCGGCGGCGAGAAGCCGGCGACCAGGGCCAGCGCGGCGGCAATCGCCAATCGACATCCTGGCGAGCGCATGCCACATCCTCCGCACGTTGAGCCGCGTTTAGCCGCGGCCCAGCGGGACGCGCGGCGTCGCGCGGCCCGCTGGGCCGCGGCTAAACGAATCGGTTTTGATCGTCAGGCCACTGTCAACCGGCATTATAACCGACGAAGCACTTGCGGTGCGGAGAACTCTTCGAGAACAATCGCGGCATGCTCCTGCTGGCGATCGAAAGCTCCGGACGGCCCGGCGGCGTGGCTTTGTGCCGCGACGGCCAATGCCTCGAAGAGCGCCCGATTCCCGAGAGCGGCCGCCGCCACGCCCAAACGCTCGTCGGCGAAATTCAGCGGCTGCTTAAAGCACGTGGACTGCACGCTGGCGCGATCGAGGCCGTCGCCGTCAGCGTCGGGCCGGGCAGCTTCACGGGTCTGCGCGTGGGCGTGACGGCTGCCAAGACGCTGGCGTGGGCCGTGGGCTGTCCGGTTGTCGCCGTCGACACCCTGCAAGCGATCGCCGAGGGTTCGCCGGCGGATGTCAACGCTGTGCATGTCGTGGCCAATGCGCAGCGCGACGAGCTATTCGCCGCCCGCTACCGCCGCGATGCGACCGGACTGTTCGTCGCGGACACGAATGTCGAAATCGTCGCTGCCGACCAGTGGTGCGCAGAGCGAACGACCGGAGACGTCGTCAGCGGCCCGGCGGCAACGCTCGTCGCAGATCGCCTCGCGGGCCGCTGCCGCATCCTGGAGGAATGGTACCGACACCCGCAAGCGTCGCTCGTCGGCCGCCTCGCTCACCGCCGGCTGCTGAGCGATCCGGCGGGCGACGATGTGCATGCGCTCGAGCCGTTCTACCTGCGCAAGAGTGCCGCCGAGGAGAAAGCGGAGCGCGGCAGAGTGTAGATCATTTCTCCGGGCCACTTGCGGCCCGCGCCGGGCAAGCCCGCCGACCAATAGCCCGCCGCGCAAGCAAGGGACATCGGGGGGACTGAATCAATACGGCGACGGCTGCGGCGCTTCGACCGGGTCGTCTTCCCCCAGCGGGCGCAGACGGATGTTCTTGAGCGCGGCGGTCGTCTGCCACGAGGCGATGCCGAACGGCTTCGAAGGCTCGACCTCGTAGCGGATCGAGATGCGGCGGTCGGCGATGTCCTGATCGACAATCTCTTTGCCGTCCAGCCAGGCCTGGATGCGGCGGCTGGTGACGCGCAGCCGCACGCGATACCAGCGGCCGTTCTTGAACTCGCGGTAGGTGGTGGTTTCGTTTTCCGAGGCGTCGAGGCCGTCGATGCTCGACAGCCCGCACACGCCGCCGCCCCAGCCGCCGAGAATCAGGCTGCACGGGGCTTCTCCCACAGGAAACGTCAGTCCGCAGAAGAAGTCCGTGCCATCGACGCGCATGGCCTCCAGCTCGACCTCGTACTCGATCGTCGGCAGCTTCCGCGTGGTGTGAATGCCGGTGAGATCGTTACCGAAGCCCAGCACGATGCGGCCGTCTTCCACCTCGACCTTGCCCTCGCCGCCGAACTTCGTAATCGACCAGCCCCTGAGGCTCTTGCCGTCAAACAGCGACATCCAGCCGCCAGCCGACTCCGCCGACCGCGCTTCGCCGTCTGCCGCAGCCAACCCGGCGCCGCAAGTGAGCGCGATCAGCGTCACGGCAACAACAAATCGATTCACGACTTCAACTCCAGGAAAACGCCGTTGCCGCAAAAGGTTTGAGTGCTCTCCTTTTGCGACTTCTGCGCGTTCTTGCGGCAAAGGGTGACTTGCGGCCTTACTCGGCTTCGTCGCCATCGCGGCGCTTGACGAGGCGGACGCAGTTGCCGCGGTCGTTGTAGCTCACATCGGACATGAAGGCCCGCATGAGCATGATGCCGCGGCCGGAGGGCTTTTCGAGGTTCTCTTCGGCGGTGGGATCGGGGATGGTCTCCGGCCGGAAGCCCGGGCCTTCGTCTTCGATCTCGACGACGGCCGAGACATCGTTGACGCGGCAGCGGACGTGCACGTTCTTCTCGGGATCCATGCCGTTGCCGTGCTTGATCGCATTGACGAGCGCCTCCTCGAGCGCGAGGCGGACGCCGAACACATCGCGCGGCGGGAAGTTGAGCTTCTCGAGCAGCGAGATGATGCGTTCCTGCACAGCCTGCCCCCGGGCGGTGTCGCTGGGGATCGTGACCTCAAATGCTTCGCTGGACACCGTGCACTCGTCAGAGAGATCTGCCGGGCGGCGGGCTGAGGGACTCGACGAAAGCCTGTCGGGAGTCGCGAGAAGCGTCTCCAGCCTTGGTGATGGGTCATGCGGAGCGTCCGCCCGTCATCCCGACGCGCGTCGTCTCCCTGGCCGCCCGCGGGAAGATTAGAAGCCTTCCAGCGCCTTCTCCTGGTTCTCGTGAATGTCGAACAGCTTGTTCAGCTTGGTGATCGCAAACACCTCGTAGATGTCGGGCCGAATGCTGCACAAGCGCAGCTTGCCCTTGGCGGCCTTGACCTTCTTATCCATCGTGATCAGCTTGCCCAGCGCGGCGCTGGAGAGATATTCGACGTTCGAGAAGTCGAGAACGATTTTGCCGCGCTTGTCTTCGTCCACCAGGCCGAAGAGCTGGTTCCCGATGATCTGGATGTTCGTCTCGTCGAGAATCTTCTTGTCGATGAAGCGGGCAACGGTCACGTCGCCGACTTCCTCGATGTCCAGTCGCCGATGGCCGCCGCTTGACATCTCCCCGTTCCATTCTGCTCTGGGTCACAGGACAGGCCCGTTATTCACCAGCGATCATCCAGCTTGCCGTGGGTGGTGTCAAGCAAGAAAGACCCGCCGGCGGCTGTTTTGAAGCCGCCGGTGGGGTTGTAACGGCAGCCGCCGAGCGGCCCGCTGTTTCGCCCGCATAACGCCGCGCCAAGACCGTGAGACACGCTGCCGTTTGCGGCGTTCGGCCGCGATCGCGACGGCCGTTCGTGCGGCCTGCGCGTCAGGACACATGCTGCCAACGGGATGCGTCTCAGCACGCAGCGTCTGAAGCATGCCAGCCGCGGCACGATGCCGGATCGCGGCCCGGCAGTTGCATGCAGTGCCCGGTTCGGAACAATGCGCTTTCACGAGGCGCGGCGTCCCCGAGGTCTATGCCGGAGCTGTTCGAGTGCTGCGAAGTGCAACGATCCTGTTGGTCTTCATCCTGTCGCAGCCGTTCTGCGGTGCGGTCGCGCATGCCGTCGTCGTGGAACTGGGCGATGGTTCGCGGATCGTGGCCGATGAGGTCGAGGAGACGGCCGATGGAGCGTTTCTCGTGCTGCGGGTGCGCGGCGACGGCATCGAGATGACGCGGCGGATCCGGCGGGCGCTGGTGAACGCGGTGCACGAGGACAGCGGGCCATCGCACGTGCGCCCAGTCAATGTGACGCTGACGAGGGTCCCACCCCGAAGGGGTGAAACTCAACAGCCCAGGGCAACGCCCTGGGTTGAGGGGGTCTGGCCTATCGAGTTGTGCCCCTCTCGGGGCGGAGGATCGGCGATGCCGCCGTGGGATGACTGCGGGCCGTTCGCTGCTCCGTTCATCGATGCGCGGGTGATCGGCGTGCGTGACGACCCTCTCGCCGCCTATGAATTCTGGCTGCCGGAGCTCTTTCCAGCCGGGGTGCCGCTGAGCGAGGTGCCCTTCGCGCTGGACGTGCTGCGAGCGCGGAAGCTGAAACAGGCGCTGCTGACGCCGCCGCCGGAATCGTTCCTCCCGCCGCCGACCCCGGCCCATCCGCCTGACAGCGAGAACGCTCCCGCCAGACCGGCCGAAGGACCGGGTGCGGATGCGCCGCCGCTGCCAGACACCCCGGAGGAACTTCCACCCGAGGTCTTCTTCGCCCCGACGGCCGATTTGGCGGGCGTGTCGGTCGCAGCTCGCCCCTTGCGCACCGGCGGCGGCAGCGACTTCGACGCGCTCGAAGTCCTGGTGACGGGTCGCGATCAATTCGGACGCCCGCTCCCCATCGCCGGCACGGCAACGGTCATGCTGGTTGGGCAGCGGCAGGAGCTCGTGCGGCTGATCGACTCGCTCGCGATTGCCGATCCGGGTCGGCTCGTCAGGCTGGCGTCGTGGACGCGAACGGTCGATTCCCGGCTGCCGGATTCGGAGCGACTCGTCCTGCCGCTGCCGAGGCCGCTGGCAGATCACGATCCACAACTGGCACCGGTCGGCTGGCTGGCGGTGACGCTGCTGGTCCCGGGGCGCGGCGCGTTTGAGGCCGATCGTACTACGGTGCCACTGCGGCACGCCGATGCGTTTCGTGATGCACACACACTGGAGCGCGGCACCGGGTTCTTCGCATTCGAGCGGACGCACGCGGGGCGGCGGCGCGGCGGACTCGATCTGCGGGTCCGCTCACGCCTGCGGCCAGACAGCCGCGTCCTCGCCGTCCAGCCGTAACGTCAGGCACTTGGCGCTGCCGCCGGCTTTGATGAACTCGTCGAGCGGCGTCGCGTGCGGCGTATAGCCGCGTGCGCGCAGCGAGTCCTCCAGGTTCGGGCAGCCCGTGTTCAGCACCACGTGCCGCCCCACCACGACCGCGTTGCAGGCGAAGCGGGCCGCTTCGTCGGCATCGACGGCAACAAGCTCCGGCACGTTGCCTTCCAAGGCTCTGCGGCCGTAGTCGTCGAACGCGGGCGGATAGTACAGCGCTTCGGTCGCGCTCAGCGGGCAGAAGCACGTGTCGAGATGGTAGAAGTGCTCGTCGACAAGTTGCACGGGGATCACGCGGCAGCCGATCTGCGCGGCGATCCACTGCATCGCCCCCGCATCGCTGCGGATGATGTAGCCGCCGAACAACGTCTCGCCACAAAAGAGCGCATCGCCGGCGCCCTCGAAATCCCACTCGGGCGGCGTCTCGACCGTCTGGAAGCCGGCGCGTTCGAACCAGTCGTTGTCCAGTGGCGTCTCGCCCTGCCGGGCCGCATGGCGGAAACGCGACAGGTACACTGTCTCGCGACAGACGAGGCCGGCGTTGGCGGTAAAGACGAGGTCCGGCAGCCCCTGTACCGGCTCCATCAGCCGCACGGCCACGCCCAGCGACACGACCAGCTCGTACAGATCGCGCCACTGCGCGGCCGACCGGTCGCGGTCGCTTTGCCGGCCGCGGCTCATCCAGGGATTGATCTCGTACTCGATCCCGTAGAAGTCGGGCGGGCACATCAGGATCGTGGGCCGGTCAAACACAACCTGCATCAGGCTCCGTCCCCCGCGAAAGATGGCGGACTGCGTCGGTGCCGGTATGATAGCAGACGCGCACCTGAAGCCCACGGGCCCGAACCCGTGGGCTTGCAACCCCGCGGCCCTCAAGCGGCGCAATCGAACCCGGACCCTGCGGGTGTTGACGATGGCGCAGGCCCCGGCTTTCGCGTTGCCGAAACAGGCGGGGAAACAGGGCGTTTTATGCTTGTGTTCGCCGCCCCGCCGCGGGAGCATGGACCCACGACGAGCTTCACCGATTTCTCCCAGCACCGGATGCTCGACACTGCCATGCTTACCATCTCGACAGACACCCTGCCGCAGTCGGGCCTCAGCTACGTGGCCTTCCGCATCGCCTTCCGCGATACGCTGGAGCGGATCGTGCTGGCCGCGCAGGTCGATGACGACACCGAGTGCTTCGGCTTTTTGACCGAGGTGCCATTTTTGCGCTCGGTTCCGCCGCACGTGCAGCTCGACCTGCTGGCGGAAACCTGGCGGAAGCACGCGGCCGACGAGGCGTTCGAGGCCAGCCTGGTGGACGAAAGCGTGATCTACGCCGCCTGCGAGACCGCGGCGTGGGTCGTCGAACACGATCCCGGCATCGCACGCCTGTTCCTCAAGGGCGGTCCCCAACCGGTCGAAATCGAAAGCGGGCAACTCGCCGAAGAACTCAGGGGCCTGCACCTGAGCCTCTCGAACGAGGGCGACTTTCTGCTGATCAGCCAGTTCGAGGACCTGCCGCCGGACGAGGCGCTCAAATTGAAGATCGAATTCGGCATCGATCCGGAACGGCTGGAGCCGATGTTCGACGCCCTCGCCCGCTGGCGGATGTCGCCGGAGTTTCTCGGCAGCCTGATCGGGCTGTTCACCAAAGAGGAAATCGTTCGCTCGGCGTGGGCGCTGGGCGTGAAGTAAGCCCGCGTTCGTAGTGACCGGCTTCAGCCGGTCGAGGTTCGTAGTGACCGGCTTCAGCCGGTCGACGCAGCACACGATCGCGGAGAAGACCAGCGCAGGGCCAGGTTAGACGCGACGGCGTCGTCCACTCGACCGGCTGAAGCCGGTCACTACGAACGGAGGCGCCAGTGGCGCGCAAAAAGGCGGCCAAAGCGAAACGTCCCGCGGTCCGCAAGAAGGCCGCGGCGAAGAAGCCCTCTCGCAAGAAAGCGGCGGCCCGCAAGGTCGTTCGCGCGAAACGACCGGCCGCGAAGAAGAAGTCGGGGCAGAAGTCGCTGGGACGGCCGCGCGTGGGTGCCGACGCACGGCTCGACGTCCTGTTTCAGAAGGACTACCAGGCGCGGGAAGTCTTCGAGTTCCTCGGCGTCACGACGATCCGCGAACTGGAAGAGCACCCGCCGCAGGAGATCGTCGAGCGGCTGACCGCGCCGATGGTCCAGACGGTGCAGCGGATTCGTAAGACGCTGGCGCTCGTCAACCGCTGTCTCGCCGGCGATCGTCAGTTCGCCCTCGAGTTCAAAGGTGAGCTGGGCCGTCCCCATAGCCCGCCGCGCAAGCAAGGGCATCGTAGATGACCCGCCGCTCTCGCCGCACGAAAATGGGACTGGCTCCGATCAGGACGATCGGTGCCTGTCCCATTTTCGCGCGAAAATGGGACTGCGGCGGTTTGCAGCCCCGTTAGGGGCATCAGACCGTAGCCCATGGCGCCAGCCATGGGATGGATCGTTTGAAAGTGTCGCTCCCCAGCCCCGGTAGGGGCGACAGAATCGGATCTCTCTCCCTTCTGTCGCCCCTGCCGGGGCTGCCAATCACCGCGAGCGAGCTCAACCCCCATGGCTCTCGCCATGGGCTACGATCCAGCGCCCCTGCCGGGGCTATCGACTGTCCCCACTTTGGATGGACTGGTAACGTAGCGGGCATGCCCGACCTTCCCGAGCGCGGACAGTTCCTCACGCTGGCGGCCGTCTTTCAGGGCGGGCTGGTCGTGCTGGCGGGCGTGCTCGGCTGGTTGTCGGGCATCAATCCCATGCACCATTTCGACTGGCGGTGGCAGGCCATCGGCTGGGGAGCGCTCGCGGCGTTGCCGATCCTCGCCGTGTTCGTCGCCACCAACTGGTTCCGCGCGCGCGGCCTGCTAACGGATTTCCTCGGCCCACTGCTGGCCTCGTGCAGTTGGCTCGATCTGGTGGCACTCGCGCTTTTGGCCGGCATCAGCGAAGAGGTGCTGTTCCGCGGCGTCTTGCAGCCCTGGTTCGACCGTCTGGGCGAACCGGCCGGACTCATCGGCAGCAACATCATCTTCGGCCTCGCGCATTGCATCACGCCGCTCTACGCGGTGATCGCCGGCATCACCGGCGTCTATCTCGGCCTGCTCTTGAAACTGGAAGGCGAGCCGAACCTGCTCGTGCCGATCACCACGCACGCGGTCTACGACTTCCTCGCGTTTCTCGTAGTGCTCCGCGTCTACCGCGGCGGCCCTGCGAGCGACGACGAGAACGGCGGCGACGACGAATCGCTCGACGCAGAGTCCCTCGAAGACGACGCCCGAGTTTGAGCGCTCGCTCACACCGATCCGGAAGACCTGCGACTTGCGAGACGTGAATTGCATTCTCGACACGTTGGCGCGGAGTTACGCCGAAGGCGTTAAACTCGACAGCCCAGGCTCGCTCGCTTTCGCGAGCGCAGCCTGGGTTGGCGGTCGGAACAAATTACAACCCTGAAAGGGTTGCACGGGCGGTCCGTCGTTGTGGAACCCTTTCAGGGTTCTCGATCTTATCTGCCCCCCGTACCCAGGGTGCGCAGGCGAAGCGCACGCGACCCTGGGCTTGTGGGTTTAACGCCTTTGGCGTAGTGAGTGCCTTGTTGAACCCCGTTGGGGTACACGGCGCACGGCAACTCGTGCGGGGGTAGGCTCGCGCCAACCCCCGCCTTCGTTGTCCCGACCCTTTCTGGGTCAGAGAGCCATGACGTCACCGCGGCGCATTCGCCGAGGGGCTTGCCACACAAAGCCGCGATTCGTGCCGGGGCACGTAGCCCGAAGGGGTTATCACAACAAAGCCGGGGGTTGGCGCCAGCCTACCCCCGGAGAGCCATGACGCCACCGCGTCGCGTACCCCGAAGGGGTACCACAACGGCCGCGGCAGTCTGTGCTATAATCGCCGGCGCCACATCCGCCGCTCCTGCCACGAAACTGGGACAGGCTCCGATCAGGACGATCGGTGCCTGTCCCAGTTTCGTGGCTTCCGAAGGAATCCCCCGTGAGCACCGGCCCGCGCACCGACATTCACCGCCCGCAAAGCGACGACGAGCGCGCCGCCGCCCTCCGCGCGCTGCTGGAAGCCGACCCGCCGCCGATGATCACGAAGTCGATCGCCGCCTTCCGCCGCGACCTGCCGGAACTGCTCAAAACGCACCGCGGCCAGTGGGTCGCCTACCACGGCGACGAACGCATCGGCTTCGGCCGTTCAAAGACCGACCTGTACGAGGCGTGTTTTCGGGGCGGGTTGTCGCGAGACGATTTCGTCGTTGCGGAGTCGAAGAAAGCACCTTCGATCCCGACGAGGAAGTCGAATGCAGTTGGGACGTGTGAGTGCGGCAGAACTACTGATTCCGTAGCAAAGTCTGTCTCTCAAACCCGCAAAGCGATCACATGCTCTGGAAGGCCGAGCCTTGTGACGGATGCCCCCGTAGCCACCAATTATCCACGACTAACCGCCTCCAATTGAGACTATCCTCCTTGCTTCTCCGTTGCGATCCCGCAGGGGTCCCTACTGGTGGTGCGCGACGCCTGCGAGACAATGGAGTTGCCTCGATGCCTTAGCCACATCCGGAACGTCAGCACAACTCCAACCACGCAGAAGGCGGATAGGACTACGGCCGTCCAATTCGTCTGCTTCGCGGCTTCTGATGCGATGCGGCCCGGTACGTCGACAAGCGGCTTTACTGTGTGCTTGGCAACAATGTCAGCGATGTTGGTGGTGCCATCCAAGAACGGCTCGGGATTCGCAAGGAACGCAGCGAGAGCAGCAGCAACGGCAAGCGAACCCTTGTTCCTCCAGATGAAATCCATGGCGCGGTCACCGTATTTGGTGACGACCCCGAGCACCTCGGGAGTTCTTCCAAGCTTGTCCAGGTGACCATCTTTCGCGAGCATCGCCAGCCGCCGGCCGCTCCGCGGCGAGACGGCATTCAGTGCGCTCGCAGCTGGTTTGCCAATCAACTGAAGCAAGGGTTCTGCGATCTCTCCGTGCTTCATCATGGCTTCGGCCGCACTATCACCGAACTTCGCGAAGATACTGATCCGGTTCGGATTGGTGACAATCCAGATGGCGTCATCGCCGTACTTCGCCATCAGCTTCACCGACTGAGGTGCATACTTCCCCGCCTGCGCAACGAGATGAAAAGCTCGAGGGCCAACTTTCTGGACGGCGATCAACCCCTTGTCGCCGTACTTCAACTCGAATGCCGCGATTCTATGCGCCAGAGTTTCGATCCCCTCATGGCCGGCTTCGTTGCCGAACTTCCGGATCACGTACTCCGCGGTTTCTCTTACGAGTCGCGCCTTTCCCTGCGCCTGGCATGGATGAAGTGGCAGTAAGACGATCACGAACGCGACGGCAAAGAGGAGCCGATGAATCATCAATCAGACCCTCCGGTCGGTGGCTCCAGGAGGGAAAGAACCGCCTGATGACGACGGCTCGCCCGTTCCCGCGCGAATTCCTGCAGGCGGGACCGCAAGCCATGAACGTCATCCGATCCGTCGACAATCAGTCGGTGGAGCTCATTCAGTTTCTTGTCGACATCGCGCGCGAGATTCCCTGTGGGATCAGCGCACCGATCCCAAATCCACGAAACGAGCTGATCGACGATCAGCCCGACGATGGCCCCAACGCCCAAGGTAGCCCAGCCGGAGGCCGCGCCCGTACCGAGGATTCCGGCAGAAACCCCGAGCCTTACAGCCACTTGGGCGACCAATTCGCCGGCGATGACCGACGCTAGCCCGGTCGCGATGTCTGCCCGCAAGTCGGTGCCACTGGCATCGATCGCCCGCGAGATCACCGCGTCGTACACCGACTGGACTTTACGGTTGTCGATGTCCGCAAGCACAAAAGCGGTCGGGAAATCTGCCGCATCGGCGCGCAGCTCAACAAGCATCTTTCCTTCGACGCTGCGGACGCTTTGCAGGTATCCCTTGATCGCCCGCTCGACTGTGCGGTCAAGCTGGGACAGCTTGAAATACTG
Source organism: Planctomycetota bacterium (assembly GCA_019347905.1). Lineage (GTDB taxonomy): Bacteria > Planctomycetota > Planctomycetia > Planctomycetales > Planctomycetaceae > JAHWKJ01. The sequence continues at coordinate 10,237 of JAHWKJ010000007.1, read as the reverse complement.
TTCAAACTTGCGGTAGATGAACCTCTGGTGCCCATTTCCACCCCCGAACGGCAACTGATCAACAATCAGTTGCCACTTGCTGCTCCAGCTCAGGACCTCTTTGGCGAAAGCCCGGGTATTCTTCTTGGAATGGGCGAAGAATGCGTCGACACCCAGCAGGTGGTCGTCGATAATCCGCTCGGACTCTTTCCGTGCCCAGTCCAGATGTGGCTTCGCCAGCTCCTCAGCCGGCGGTGCCTGCTTGCCTTTCGGCGGCGAAGGATTGGTGACGAGTTGCGGTGCAAGGCTGCCGTCACTGCTGAATCGTTCGCGCAGTGCCAGTGGGGCCAGCAGGGAAAGGACGACACCGCAGGATGCGGCGATCAACAGCCAGCGCTTCTTGGACATCAATGCACCTCATTTCGAGCGAACGCTTCACTCTGCGGCCCCGCGCCACATGAAACGGCTCGATAATGAGGAAAGACACCGAAATGAGCAGAAGGTTCGGCATGTACTACGGGAACGTTGCGGATCTTGTCCGAGCGGCGTGTCGCCGAGGACTCGCTCCGCAGTCCACGCGCGGCGGACCGAGCTACATTCACAGCACCGCCTCAAGTTTCCGGCCAAGAAGGGATGCAATCGAAGTACTCGCAGACCAGTTCTTTGACCAGGAAAAAGTGCCGCACGATTTCAATCGCATCCCCCACAGCGATATCCCCATCCAGGCGAAAATATTTGCTGTAGGCAACGCCCTTCCGCTTCTCGCGCCTGGCGAAAATCTCTCGAACGTCCGCCTCCGCCGAGTACTCGATGTTGGCGCCATCCAAGTGTCTCGCTGAGCCACCATCTTGTGTCAGGATCATGTGGGCGTAATTGATTTCGACGCCTTCACCGACCCATTCCCATGCCTTCAGGCCGAGAGATGGTCCCTCGGATTCTTTCAGCCTGTCGATGCGCACCCACAATTCTGAGTGAATGGCATTCCACTGATTGAGGCTCGGGGGACCCCAGTAACGCGCCTCTGACAGGTTATTCTGCATTGCGTGTTCAACGGCCCGCGCGAACGGCACCCCAAACACAGGGGCGCGTCCAACAAGCGAGCTTTCCGGCCGGACCCGCAGCGACGCCAGCGGCCACAGATCAGGCCGAGCCTGTAAAAGGGCGGCGATCGGCTCCACTCTCCAGTGCGGTACCACAGGTATCGCTTTGTCACGCTTCAGATACCAGTTCCCGTTGGGAGTCAGAACGATCTCGCTCGTCGGCACGAGACCGTCCTTGTTCACGATCGCCGGCAGCAGCTCATCGAATCGAGCACGCTCCCGCTCCCGCTGCGACCTCCACCTGCGGAAGTCATCGAGTGACGTGAAAGCAGGGATCATGGCGGCACACCGCGATCGCGGACCTGACGACTTGTGGGAGGGTCGATGATGTCGGGTGGCAGCGGGGCAGTCAAGCCGATGGGCGTGAGGCCGTCGGCAATGTCACGTCCCAGCCAAGGAGTACGCGATCGAGCGGTGTTCCGGGCAGCCGTTCGTGTTTCCGCAGGGGGTTGGAGGCGTTCTGGGACCGGCAGTACGCACTCGCCGCTCGCGAGTTCTCGGCGTCGCGGGGGATGAAGCCGGGCGGTCCGGTGGCGGTGTATTGCCTGGCGCTGGCGCGGTAGCAGTCGGGAGAAGTCGACGCGGCGGAGCGGGCGGTGCAGGAGGCGGTCGAGCTGGAGCTGGTGCGACCTCTGGAGGAGTGGGGGACGCTCATGGAGCGGGTGCACGGGCCGACAGCGGTTCTGGATCGAGAACCAGCGGACGCGGCGGCTGTTCTTTGCGCGCGCTCGCGCGCGGAGTTGAGGGTTGAGAGTTCAGGGTTGAGGGGCAGCGGACTTGTCGCTCGTAGTGCCCCAGTCAGGGACCCGCAGCAGTGCGAGTCCGCCGATCATTCGATCGAGACGCGCGCGAGGTTGTGGTTCTCGATCTGATGGCGGATCACGAAGCTCGACACCCCGTAATCGACGGCCAGATCTTCAAGCTCCTCTTCTCCAACAAGCGCCGCCGACAAGTCGCGTTTCAGCAGCTCGTGGGGCGCGAGAAACTCGGCAGCGAAGGCGCGATTCATCTGCTGCCGGTCCGTTCGCAGTTTTGAGACGGCCGCGAACCGGCCCTGAGGCGACGTCAAGTGCTCGAAGAGCGCCCGGCAGAAGGCGAATTGTCGCGAATCCGGCCGTGTTTTCTCGATCAGAAACTTTGGATTGTTGTGCCGGTTCGCCCCGGCCAGCGCGTCGAGAAACTGGCACTCGACCGGTTCAGGCATCAGGCAGTGCTCGATGTGCTCCACACCCAGATGGCCGGCCAGTTCGTCGAGCGATCGCGACTTCCAGGCTCCGCCGTTCACATTTTTTCGCAGCTCGGCAGCGAAGCGGTATCCGGTCGCCCATGGATTCGCACTCTTCTTGAATGGCGGCGCCTGGCTGCGCACTCCCCGGAGCGCATCGATGTCGTCGGAGTCGGCTGCGATCGATTGGGAAGCAGCGTCGAGAGCAGATGCCTGATCGACCAGGCGATCGAGGCTTGCCAGGGATAGAAAATCGTCGAGCAGTTCGGTCCGAATCGTCCTGGCAACCTGGAGAATTGTTGTCTCGAGGTGCGTGTCGAGCGCGTAAGGATCGGCGCCGAGCCGCGCCGCTGCGCGACAAAACTCACGCTCCTCGGCATCGGTGTTCTGGATTTCCAGCCACTGTTCGTGCAGCGTCGTTGCGGGGACGCCCGACTCGTCGAGTCGCGCGACGACGGCATCCACGAAACCTCGCAGAGTCTCGATAAACTCTCTGGCGGACAACATCGCGCGTCCGCTCGACAAAAACCTGACAGCCGCACCGGGGATTTCCAGCGGTTGCCACGCGGCCTCGATGGTCTCCCCGAGCGTCACGAACCGGAGCGAAGGCAGAACGAAGCCTTCGCGCGCCCAGCGAAGATTGTGCCTGCGATCGAACTCCTTCGTGCTCCCGATGTCCGGTCGCTCCGCTTCCGCTTGCAGGAACCACCAGTTATCCGCAATCCATTCGGCCAGCGGAAACAAGGGCAGAAAAACTTCGGTTCGAACGGATCTTGTTCTTCGATCCTGCAGTTCCGTAACTGAGTTGCCGTCGACCAGGATCGACAGCGAGGCCCACGTCGCGCGCAGTTCCTCACCTCGGGCCCCGGCGGGATCCTGCCATGCAAATTCCATTTGAAGATTGTTCATAGGCCCGTCAGTTCGCACCGCGGCCAGTCAAAATCGTCGATTCCATCCGGCCATTCATCCGGCTCCAACTGCCAGCCCTTATACTCCCCCAGGCCACGATTCACCAGACGCGCTTCGTACAAGGTTTCGCCGACCTTGCACCACGCATATCGCGGAAAGTCCCCTTCCCACGGCGGGCCGAAACACTGAACCTCGAATGCCCGTTGGAGCCATGCTTGAATATCGCTCAAGCGGTCGTTGAGAGCAGCGTCGCACTTGGTTGCGTCTCCGCGAGGTCGTGCCGCTCCAGCGAACGACGGTCCCGTCTTGTGTTCCGGACTGCCCACATAAGTAATGCGCGCGGCCAGTTCCGACGCGTTCACGCCTTCAGGAGCTGGCTGAATGATTCGCGGTTTGGGACGCTTTCGCCGAGGAGCGCGCATGGCATTGCTGCGGGAATCGCCGAGGTTGGACGAAAGATCGGCCGCGGCAAATACGCCGGTATTATAGACCGACCTCTTCGTGAGACAACGCGGCGTGTGGGCAAATGTGTACAGGGTGGCGGCAACGCGCAACCGCTCGTGTATGGGTGAAGAGACCACACGAACATCCCCAACCCGGAGCCAATCATGATGCCCTTTCGCCGACCAGCCTCGACGCCCACAGGGGACGGAGAGGGGCAAGATGGCCGAGGGGGCAGGGCATAGGAATCTTGGAATCTTGCCAAGTTGCCTTTGGTCAAGGGACGAGGGTCGAGGGTCGAGAGCCAGAAGAACAGCAAGCAGCAAGGCAGCTCGTTCGGTCGCGTGAAGCGCTACTCGCGGCCGCTGTGCTGCCGCAAGACGTGGTCGGGGAATTCGGCGGCTTTCGAGCCGCTGGCGCGGCGGAGGTTGGCGCCCGGGCCGCGCTTGGCGCCGAAGGGCACCTGCATCGCCCCCCGCCGCTTCAACTCGTCGTTGAGCGCCGCGCGCAGCTCGCGCACAGTGTTCTCGTATTCCGGGTCGTGGATCAGGTTTCGCGTCTCGTGGGGATCGGCCTGGAGGTCGTACAGCTCGTCGGTGTCCCAGATGCCGTGGTACTGAATGAACTTGAAGCGGTCGCCGCGGAGCGCGAATGTCGTCGGCGTGTGCGGGAAGTTCCATTCCCAGTAGTACTCGTACAGCAGATGGTCCCGCCATTCCTGCTGCGGCATTTCGCCGGTGGCCAGCTTCAGGAAGCTCCGGCCGTCCATGTGTTCCGGCGCTTGCAATCCGGCCAGCTCCAGGATGGTTGGGCCGATGTCGATGTTGGCGACGACGCCGGCCACCGTGGATCCCGGCTTCAGCAGCGATGGACAGTGAGCCAGCAGCGGCACGCGCATCGACTCCTCGTAGGCGTTCCGCTTGTCGATCAAGCCGTGCTCCCCGAACAAGAAGCCGTTGTCGCCCATGAATATCACCAGCGTGTTGTCGGCCAGGCCGTTCTCTCTGAGAGACTGCATCACGCGGCCCACGCTGTCGTCCACGGCCATCAGCGTGCGGCAGTACTCGCGGTAGTACTCCTTGATGTCGAGCGAGCTGTGGTACGGAAAGTCGACGCCGTGCCAACTGTTCCGCTGATTCTTCACCCACATCGGCTTGCCGCGGTAGTTCTCCTCGGTATTGGCCTGAGTCGGCGGCTCGGGGACCTCGACGTCGGCGTACAAGTTCTTGTGGCGCTCGGCGGGCCGGAACTCGGCGTGCACGGCCTTGTGCGAGAGGTACAGGAAAAACGGCCGCTCGCCCTGCCGCTGCCGGAGCCAGTCGATCGCGTAGTCGGTCAGCTCGTCGGTGACGTAGCCCTTCTGCGGTACGGCCTTGCCGTTGACGTTCCATTGCCAGCGCGGCCCCGGCGAGACGTAATGCCCCTGGCCGCGAAAGCTCACCCAATGGTCGAACCCGGGTCGCGGGGCGTCGCTGCTGCCTCCCATGTGCCATTTGCCGAAGAAGGCGGTTTCGTAGCCAGCCGACTGCAGGTACTGCGGGAAGAAGATCGTCCCCTCGGGAGCAACATCATTGTTGTCGACGACGTGGTGATTATGCACGAACTGCCCGGTGAGGATCGACGCCCGGCTGGGCGAGCAGAGCGACGTCGTGACGAACGCATTGCGGAAATGCGTTCCGCCCCGAGCCAGTGCATCGATGTGCGGCGTCTTCAGAAACGGATGGCCCATGAAACCCAGCGCGTCGTAGCGCAGGTCGTCCACCAGGATGAAGATGACGTTGTGACGCGCCGCGCCGCCGATTCGCGCTGGCTCCAAATCCTGCCCCGCGACCGTCTGAGGCCCCAATACGCACAGGCTCGCCAGCGCAGCACCGACGACGGCAGTGAAACGGACGCTGTTCTTTCCCGGCATCCGGCCGACGCTCGTGCCATGAGTCAATGGAGGGTTCATCGAGCGTTCTCCACGAAGCGTGACTGCGTTCAGGACGATTCAGCGCCGACAGGTTTCGATGGCGAGACGCGCAGCAGGTCCACCACACGGCCGATGTTCAAACGGGTCGCGGAGCCTGCCGGATGGGTCAGCTTACTGCCGATGCCGCCCGTGTGCCATTCGGGACGCCGCGCCCGTCGCGAGGGCGCGTCCGGCGACTGAAAGGCCTTGTCAGCCGTGGCGGCCCATGCTGAAATCGGGCGGTCGCATGCCGTATGCGGTTTTCACGTACGCGATTCCGAGTTCGTTTTCTCCAGAGATCGACACTCCTCATGAGCACCGACCACGCGGAGAAGTACCGGGACGACTGGCTGGCCCACGTGGAGGAGGTCATCCGCTCGCGGCATTACACCTGGCTGCCGGAAGGCCTGGGCGGCGAACCGGTGGATGTCGCGATGACGTACCTGCTGGCAGACATCATGCACATCTGCCGCCGCGCCGGGCTGGACTGGGACGACGTGCTCCGCCGCGCCCGCGAGCGCTTCGAGGACGAAGAGCGGCAGGTCGCTTCACGCGGCAAAGGCGGCTGAGGAGAGTAAACCGCTCTTCCGCACCGGCGGCCGTGCACTAGAATATCGCCCGCAAAACGGGGTCAGACCCCTTTGCGGACGGACGATCATGAGTCGCGCAATGCGGATGAGCCGCAAAGGGGTCTGACCCCTTCGGGGCTCCTGTCCATGGAAGGACGCCTGTGACCACCCCTGAGACTCTTGGCGCGGCCTCGCTGCATGCGCTTTCGCGGAAGGCACCCCTGCGCTCGCCGCCGGCGACCGAGAGCATCTACCGCGTCGCCCGCGCGCGCCACGTCGGCTATGCCGACCGTTCGCTGCCACGCAGCTTTCTGTTGCGGCTGGTCGACTACCCGGAGTTGCCTTTGCGGGCCAATACCCGCGACACGATCAAGGCCGGCCGCACGGCGCTGCTATTGCGCATTGAGCTGCCGGTGGGCGGCCGCATGACTTCGGTCGCCTATAAGCGCGTCCGCCGCCGCTCGTGGCTGAAGAAGCTGACGAGCCTCGTGATGCCCAATCGCGTCGCCCGATCGTTCCGCCTGGCGCGGACGCTCTCGGAGGCCGGCGTGGCCACCGCTCGCCCGCTGGCCGCAGTCATGCCGCGCTGGTACCGGCCGTTTGCTCCCTCATATCTCGCCGTCGAGTGGCTCGAAGGGGCCGTCAATCTGCACGTTTATCTGAGGCGGATGCGGGGCCTTGCGGGGCGCGAGCTGCATCGCACCTCGGCGGCTGCCGCAGAGAGTCTCGGGCGACTGCTGGGCCGCATGCACGCGGCGGGCGTCAGCCATCGCGACTTGAAACCGGGCAACCTGTTGGTCCGCGCCGCCGGCGGCGCCGTTCAGACCTGGGTCATCGATCTCGATGGTGCGCGCGTGCAGCGGCGGATCTCATCCCGGGCCTGCTGGCGCAATCTGGCCCGGCTCGCCCTTGGAACACTCTCGGCGGGTCGCGTCGGCCGCACGATGTCGCTGCGGTTCTTGCGCGCCTGGCTGCATGCGAGCGGCCGTTCTGCATCACAGTGGAAAGAGTCCTGGCGCGGCGTCGAGTGCTTCGCCCGCGCGATGGCCGCGCAGAAGGCACGCCGCAGCCTCAAAGGTCGCTCATGAAGATCTTGTTTCTTTCGACGCGGCAGGCCAAGCCGAGTTATCGGTTCCGCGTCGAGCAGCTTCTGCCCTATTTCCACGCCCAGGGCTGGCAGACCCGCACCGCCTTTCTTGCCGGCAGCGTCCTGGGCCGGCTGGCCCTGTACCGGACCCTGCCCGAATACGATGTGGTGTTCCTGCAGAAGCGGCTGCTGGGGCGCGGTGAGACGTTTGTCCTGCGTCGGCGCTGCCAGCGGCTGGTTTACGACCTCGATGACGCCGTCATGTTCGACGGGCAGGGAAAAGTGGACCGTCGGCGGCAGGGCCGCTTCCGCGCGATCTGCCGCGCCGCCGACCTTGTGGTGTGCGGAAACGGCTATCTCGCCGACCAGGCCCACGCACACACGCCGGCCGTCGAAATTGTCCCCACAGTCGTCGATGCGGAGCGGTTTCATCCGCGGCTGCGAAGTGCATCGGCCCGCCCGCAAGCTGGCCCGGTTGTCGTCGGCTGGACAGGCAGCAGCAGCACGAGCCGCTATCTGGCGGAGTTGTTCCCGGTGCTTGCGCGGCTGGGACGCCGCATTGCGCTGCGGATCATCAGCGACAGTGCCGACGGACTGGATTGGCGGACACTTGGCGACGTGCCGCATTCGATTGCCTCATGGTCGCCCGAAACCGAGGTGACCGAGTTGGCAAAGTTGGATATCGGTGTGATGCCGCTGCCCGACAATCCGTGGACCCGGGGCAAGTGCGGCTTCAAGGCCTTGCAGTATCTGTCGCTGGGCCTGCCGGCGGTGTGCAGCCCCGTCGGCGTCAACCGCGAGATCATCACCCACGGCCGCGACGGCCTGTTGGCCGCAACCGCTGACGAGTGGGAACAGGCGTTGCGGAGGCTCATTGCCGATCCCGCGCTCTGTGAGAGTTTGGGCCGGGCAGGCCGCGAGCGCATCGAGCGGCAGTATTCCGCCGCCGTGCAAGGCCCGCGGCTGGTCGAGCTGATCGACCGCGTGTGCACCGCCGCACAGCGCCGCAGCGCGTGATCGCGCTGGACACGAGCGCGGCGCGCGGGGCAGAATGGTGCTGACGACTCGCAGCCCGAGGAAGAAGCCATGTCCACCGCCGCCACCAAACGCCTCTCGCCGGCGGAGTATCTGGCGCTGGAGCGCGCCGCCGAGATCAAAAGCGAATACTACGACGGCGAGATGTTCGCGATGGCCGGGGCGGGCCGGCGGCATAACCTCATCAAGGTCAACATTGGCCGCGAGACGAGCCTGACATTCAAGGGCCGGCCCTGTGAAATCTATACAAGTGACATGCGCGTGAAGGTCGACCGCACCGGCCTTTACACCTATCCGGATGTCGTCATCGTCTGCGGCGAGCCGGAGTTCGAAGACGCTGAGGTCGATACGCTCCTCAATCCGACCGTGCTCTGTGAGGTGCTCTCGAAGACGAGCGAGGCCTACGACCGCGGCCGGAAGTTCGCCCACTATCGGCGGCTGCCGTCGCTCAAGAGCTATGTGTTAATTTCGCAGGACCGGCCGCGCGTCGAAGTCTTCTCGCGGCAGGCGGATGATCGCTGGCTGCTGACGGAGTACGACGGACTCGAGGCCGTCGCCGCCATTCCGGAAATCGACTGCCTGCTGCCGCTCGCCGAGATCTACGACCGTGTCGATTTCGACGTGGCCGACGCCGGCTGAGACGCCTCAGACGCTCTAATCGCCGTGCAGCTTTCGCAGGCGGCCCGAGGTCCGGAGCATCAACTGGATGCGCTCGAACTCGTCGAGCCACTCCTGGACCACGCGCTCCTGCAGCGAGTCTTCCGGCGGCGCGATGCCCGTGGGGCAGGCCGGGGCAAGCTGCTCAGCCGCCAGTTGCCGGTACTTCGACAGCGTCCGGTCTCCGTAGCGTCCGCACACAAAATTATCTTCGCTCAGAAAGACCACGCTCGGCACCCGGGGCGCTCCGCAGAGCGAGAGGGCCTCGGAGAGTTCGGCGTGCTCGTCGCGGTCGAAATAGCGGATCTGGATCCGCTCGTTCTGCTCCGCAATTCGCGCCAGGATCGGACACTGATTGACGCAGTCGCCGCACCACGCCCCCGCCGTCACCAGCAGCTTCATCTCCCGCGCGAAGCCGCGCAACAGCGTCTGCTGGACCGCAGACAGCGAGACTTTGTCATACACGGCCTGCCAGCGACGGCGCTGCTCTTCGGTACCATGCCGCTGCAGAAATTCGGCATACGAGAGGCCTTTGCCGAAGTACGCACCATAGTTCATCGTCGAAGCAACTCCTGATGTTGGTGGTCAACTCGCCGCGCAGTTTGCCACAGCCGCAGGGCCTCGGTTCGCAGGTCCGCGCCGGATCTGATCTCCGCCGCTTTGCGGAGCGCGTCGAGCACCTGCCCTTTACGGCCGGCATCGTTCGTCCGCCGCAGGGTCCTGTTGTCTCATGGCTGGATCCGGAGAAAAGAACGGGACGCGGCGCATCACAGAGGTGGCGAGAATCATCGCCGGCACCTTTCGAGAAAGAGCGAACGCCTGCGGGCGTTCTTATAGATCACGCGCGATGTTGAACAAACAGCCGAAGCCCACGGCTTGCAAGCCGTGGGCTTACGCGAGCGACTCCAGCGGCCCCACCGCCGCCGTCGTGAGGCACGCCAGCGGGTACGCCTCCAGCAGCTCGCGGATGTCCCGCGTCGAAAGTTCGGCCAGCGTCTTGAGATCGGTTTCGACCGAACGATACTCGCGGCGGTAGACCCAGTTGTTGCCCAGCGACGAGAGCCGCCCGCGCGGCCGCTCGCTCCGCAGCACGATTCGCGAGGCGACTTTGCTCTTGGCCCGCGCGAGTTCCGTCTCCGTCACACCGTCGCGATTGACGGCGTCGTAAATCGCATGGATCCGCTGGCGGTTCTCGGCGACTGATTCCGGCGTCGAGCTGAGATGCGTCACCCACGCGCCGGCGCCGTCGTACTCGTTGAAGCCCATCCCGGCGTGCTCGGCCAG
>JAHWKJ010000252.1 GCA_019347905.1 Planctomycetota bacterium | reverse complement strand
TTCGGGCGTCAAGTCGCGGCCGTAGATCCGCACGTCATCGATCCGTCCGTGGAACCGTCCGCCCGGGCCGTTCCCGCCGCCGATGCGGAACGGCTCGGCCGTGCTGAACGACTGGTTGATGGCGTCCAGCCGCACGATCAGCTTCTCCGGCCGGCCGTCGATGTACACGGAAATCCCGCCGGCGACCCGCGAGCCGTCGTAGGTGACGGCGATATGATGCCAGCGGTCCGGTTCGAGCCGCCGTTCGGTCTCGACGCGAATGGCGTCGTCGAGCCAGCGCTTCACCAGGTTGACTTGAAGACGGCCGTCGGCCAGCGCGATCGCGTAGCCGTCGCCGTGCTCGACGTCGGTCATTCGCGAGAGAATGGTGCCGGCCGCGATGTTCTCCGGCTTGATCCAGACGCGGAATGAGAATTTGTCGAAGTAGCCGAAGTTGCCGACGTCGCCGGCCTCAAGAAAGCACGAACCATCCAACACGGCGGCTTCGGCGTTCTTGCCATCGGCAAATACCGGTGAGCCATCGACGAAGCGAACAGGCATCGGCCGCGGTGCCACGACAGGGGCATCATCGGTCGCGGAGACGAGTTCCGACTCCGCATCGGGTGCATCCGGCGCATCGAGCGGGAAACGGGCCAGCAGATCCCGCCGAGGCAGCCACGTCTTGGCTTGCTCGTCCGTGGCCTCATTGGTTCCAAAGGACTTGTGCTGGGCCGCCCGCGACTCCTGTGTCGTCGCCTGTGCCGTCGCCTCCCAACTGGACAGTTCCGCGTGAAGTCGTGGCAGCAGTTGTCGGAATCGGCTTCGTGCATCGGCAAGGTCATCTTCAAGCCGCCTCTGCTTAGTTGCTTGCTCGACGGTGGGTGCCTGGATGTACGGCGGCGAGTTGCCCTCTTTGATGGCCCGGCCATGCTCGGGGATGTTGTTGAAATACGCGAAGACGCGGTAGAACTCCTTCTGCGTGACGGGGTCGAACTTGTGGTCGTGGCAGCGAGCGCAACCGAGCGTCAGGCCCAGCCACACGGTCGCCGTCGTATCCACGCGATCCACGACGTACTCGACCTGGTACTCTTCCGGAACGATGCCGCCCTCGGCGTTGCCGCGGTGATTGCGGTTGAAAGCCGTCGCCATCACCTGCTCGACCCCCCCATTCCCCCCCTTACTAAGGGGGGGCAGCGAATTTTCCCCCCCCTTACTAAGGGGGGGCAGGGGGGGTGGCAACAGATCGCCCGCAATCTGCTCCACCGTAAACCGATCGAACGGCATCCCGGCGTTATAGGCGTCAATCACCCAGTCGCGCCAGCGCCACATGTCGCGCGGGCCGTCGCTCTGGTACCCGCTCGTGTCGGCGTAGCGGGCCAGGTCGAGCCACTGGGCCGCCATCCGCTCGCCGTAGCGCGGTGATGCCAGCAGCCTGTCGACGACGCGCTCGTAAGCGTCGGGCCGCTCGTCCGCGAGAAACTCGTCGACTGCTTCCGGTGTGGGCGGCAGACCCGTCAGGTCCAGCGTCACGCGGCGGATCAGCGTCTCGCGGTCGGCCTCCGCAGACGAAGTCAGGCCCTCCTGCTCCAGCCGAGCCAGCACGAAACGGTCGATCGGGTTGCGCGACGACGGGGCGTGCTTCACCTCCGGAGGAACCGCCCGCTTCGGCGGCACGAACGACCAGTGCCTTTCCCACGGGGCGCCCTCTGCGATCCAGCGGCGAAGCACGTCGATCTCCGCCGCGTTCAACGGGCGACGCGCATCGGCCGGCGGCATTCGCTCCGCTGCATCGGTGGCCGTGATCCGCCGGTACAACTCACTCTCGCCCGGCTTTCCGCGGGAGACGATGTGGCGTCCCTCGCGCTCGGCGAATACGGCGTCTTCGCGATCGAGTCGCAGGTCGGCCTGCCGCTGGCCGACGTCTGGACCGTGACACTGGAAGCAGCGGTCCGAAAGCAGCGGCCGCACGTCGCGGTCGAAGTCGATTGGCCGACCTTCATCGCACGCAGCCGTGCGGGCAGCAGCGGTCCCCAATACGCTCAGCAGTGCCGCAATTGCCGCCACCCTGAGCGGAGCGTCGCATCGAAGTCGTCCGGGCATCTCGGGCACCGCCTGACAAGAGGAACCGCTGAATCGCGGAATTCATTATACGGGCTATAATGCCGCCGCCCAATCGCCACCGGCCGCTGTTGAATTCCGTGGGCCAATGAAGCCGCACGCCTGACGCCTGCCGAGGAGCCGCTGTTGCAGCCTGCTTTGCACTGGATCGATGGCACAATCATCGCCGCATATCTGGCGGGGACGATCGCGCTGGGGCTGTGGGTGGGCCGGCGCGGACGCGGCCTGAACGACTACCTTCTTGGCGGACGCGACCTGCCGTGGTGGGCGCTCCTGGGATCCATCGTCGCCACCGAGACCAGCACGGCCACCTTCCTCAGCATTCCCGGCATCGCCTTTGCCGCCAATGGTGATCTGCGGTTTCTGCAGTTGACCTTCGGGTACCTGGCCGGCCGACTGATCGTCGCACTCGTGTTCCTGCCGCACTATTTCCGCGGGGAGTTGTACACCGCCTACGAACTGCTGGAGCGCCGGTTCAGCCCCGGCGTGCGAAAGGCGGCTTCGATGCTGTTCCTGGTCGCGCGCAACCTTGGCGACGGACTGCGGCTGTTTCTGACGGCGATCGCGCTAGAGAAGGCCGTGGGCCTGCCATTGGAGTGGTCGGTGGTCGCGATGGGCGCGGCGACGATGCTCTACACCGTCGTGGGCGGCATGCGGGCGGTCGTCTGGAGCGACTGTGTGCAACTCGTCATCTACGTCACGGGTGGAGCCGTGGCTTTGGCCATGATCGTGCAGGCCCTGCCGGGCGGCGGCGAGCACCTGCTGGCCTTCGCGCGCAGCCACGACAAACTGCGGCTGTTCGATTTCACGTTCGACCTGACGCTCGAGTACACGTTCTGGTCGGGACTGGTGGGCGGTGCGTTCCTGACCCTGGGGACACACGGTACCGACCAGATGATGGTGCAGCGCTACCTGTGCGCCCGCCGCCCGCGCGATGCGGCGCTGGCGGTCACGCTTTCCGGCGCGGTGGTGATGGTGCAGTTCGCACTGTTCCTCGTTGTGGGGATCGCGCTGGCGGCATTCTATGCCAGCTTTCCGCCGTCCACGCCGTTCCGGCGCGGGGACAGCGTGTTTGCCACATTCATCGTGACCGAGCTGCCGCCGGGCCTGGTGGGCCTGACGCTGGCGGCCGTGTTCGCCGCGGCGATGTCGACGCTTTCCAGCTCGCTCAATTCGTCGGCGGCCTCTGCCGCGAATGACCTGTACGCCCCCTGGTGCCGGGAACGCCCATCGCCGGAGCGGCTGGTGAAGGTAAGCAAGCGGCTGACGCTCGGCTTCGGCGGCGTGCAGATCGCCGTGGGCATCGCGGCCGTTTCGCTGTCGCAAAGCGTGGTGGAGGACGCGCTGGCGATCGCCGGCTTCGCGTTCGGCATCCTGCTAGGCGCGTACTTTCTGGGTTTGTGGACCGTTCGCACGGGACCGCGGGCGGTGCTGGCCGGTATGCTGACGGGGGCGGCCGTCTTGACGTGGATTCGCTTCGGCACCGAGGTCAAATGGCCGTGGTATGCCGCGATTGGTGCGCCGACGACCTTCTTGGCGGGTTATCTGGCATCGTTCGTATGGCCTGAGCTCTTGCAGAGACACTCCCTGCAGGCGAATGCGTTCCGTTCCATGGAATCCAGTGAATAAACGCGGACCCACGTCGTCTACAATTTGTCGTGAGGGACAACGATGTCCGCACTTCCTCAATCCGTCGATCGTCGGCAACTTGATAACCCAGCTCGAAAGGCTGCTCCCAAATGAATAGCACGCTCATGCGCCGGCGATCCGCCGGGACGCTGTTGGCTGTGGTCGTCGCCTTCGCCCTGGGGCAACTGGCCGCCGCCGCGCCGCCGCGGCTGCCGCACGCTGATCCGGCCACCGTCGGCATGAGCGCCGGCCGGCTGGCGGTCATCGACGAGATTGTCGCCGAAGGTTTGCGGCAGGAGCGGATGCCCGGTGCCGTCGTGCTCGTCGTGCGCGGCGGGCGAGTCGTCTACCACAAGGCTTTCGGCAACCGGCAGGTGAAACCGACAGTCGAGCCGATGACGGTCGACACGCTGTTCGATCTTGCCTCGCTCACGAAGCCGGTGGCCACGGCCACGTCGATCATGAAGCTCAGCGAGCAGGGGCGACTTCACCCGCGGGATGCCGTCGCGAAGCACCTGCCGGAGTTCGGCCGTCACGGCAAGGACGCCATCACCATTTACCAGCTTCTGACGCACCAGGGCGGCCTCATCGCCGACAACGCACTGGCCGATTACGCCGGCGAGCCGGCAAAGTCGCTGGAACGCATCTGTGAACTGGAGCCGATCGCAGCTCCGGGCGAGCGGTTCGTCTACACCGACGTCGGCTATATCGTGCTGGGCGAAGTGGTGCAGAGGGTTTCCGGACTGCCGCTCGATGAATTCGCAAAGAAGCACGTCTTCGAGCCACTTGGGATGACAGACACCGGCTTCAAGCCATCCGCGGAGCTGGCGGTCCGGGCCGCGACCACCCAACAGCGCGACGGACGCTGGATGAAAGGCGAAGTGCACGATCCGCGGGCCTGGCGGCTGGGCGGCGTCGCCGGACACGCCGGAGTGTTCTCGACGGCCGACGATCTGGCGATTTACGCACAGATGCTGCTTGGCGGCGGCGAGTATGCCGGCGTGCGCGTGCTGGAGCGCGACACCGTGGAGACGATGACCACGGCCTGCGAAATTCCCGGAGGCCTGCGCGGACTGGGTTGGGACGTGCGCACCGGCTATTCATCGAATCGCGGAGATTTCTTCTCGTCGCGGGCGTTCGGGCACGGCGGCTTCACGGGAACGGCGCTGTGGATCGACCCGGAGCTGGATCTCGCCGTGATCTTCCTCAGCAACCGCGTGCACCCGGATGGAAAGGGGTCCGTCAATCCGCTCGCCGGCCGCATCGGCACGATTGCGGCCGCGGCGATCGACGACGACATGCCACGAAGCCCACGGGCCCGAACCCGTGGGCTTCCGGTTGCAGCGCGGGGAATTGTGCTCACGGGTATCGACGTGCTGGCTCGCGACAACTTCCGTCCGCTCGCGGGCCGCCGCATTGGGCTGATTACAAATCAGACGGGCGTCGATCGCAGCGGCCGCAGCACCGTGGAACTCCTGCGGACGGCCGAGGGGATCGAACTTGCGGCCCTGTTCAGCCCCGAACACGGCTTCAAAGGCGAACTCGATCAGTCTCGCATCGCCGACAGCCGCGACGACACCACGGGTCTGCGGATCTACAGCCTGTACGGCGCAACCCGCGAGCCAACGCCCGAGATGCTCCAGGGGCTCGACACGCTCGTCTTCGACATTCAGGACATCGGGACCCGCTTCTATACCTATATCTCGACGATGGGTCTCGCGATGCGGGCGGCGGCGAAGCACAAGCTGCGGTTCGTCGTGCTCGACCGGCCGAATCCCATAGGCGGCCGCGATATCGCCGGTCCGGTGCTCGACGAGGGCAGCGAGTCGTTCGTCGCTTTTCACCGGCTGCCCGTCCGGCACGGCATGACCGCGGGTGAGCTGGCGCGTCTCTTCAATGAAGAACTGCAGCTTGGCCTCGACCTCGAAGTCGTCCGCTGCGAAGGCTGGCGGCGCGAAGACTATTACGACGCCACCGGCCTCACCTGGACCGATCCGTCGCCCAACATGCGCAGCCTGCGGCAGGCCGTCCTCTATCCCGGCATCGGCCTGTTGGAGACGACCAACCTGTCCGTCGGCCGCGGCACCGACACGCCTTTTGAGGTGCTGGGCGCTCCTTGGATCGACGGCCGAAAACTGGCCGCGGCGCTCGACGAGGCGGCGCTGTCCGGCGTCGCCTTCGTGCCGGTTTCATTCACGCCCGAAGCCAGCAAGTACGCCGGCGAGCGCTGCGGCGGGATCGAGATCATCGTGACCGACCGCGACGCCTTCGAGCCGGTGCGCACCGGCCTGGAAATCGCCCGGCAACTTCGCCGGCTCTCTCCCGACGACTGGAACACCAAGCAACTGAACCGCCTGCTGGGCAGCCGCCTCACGCACGATGCGATTCTGGCGGGCAAGTCGCAGGGCGAGATCGAGCTGTTGTACAAGCCGGAGCTCGACGACTTCCGCCGCCGGCGCGAGCCGCATCTGCTCTATCGATAACCGGCGCCCAGGCGTTTAGCCGCGAATCGTCAGAGCGGCGCGGGCGCGCGGGTGCCACGGGATGCTCGCCATCCCGTGCGAGAGATCTGACGTGTGCGAAGGCTCTGAAGTATCGCATGCGTGAGGACCACTCGACACTGGCAGCCAAGCTGCCAGTGCCACCCGGCCGCGAGTCGCGGCTAAACGTGTTCACGAGCGCTTCAGCGGAACCGCCATTCGGCCCCCACGTTCCAGCCGTGGTAGCCCATTTCCTGCTTGTGTGTGTCGACCACATAGTCCGGAATGACCTGCGCCCCGGTGTCGATGATGTTGTAGCGGATGTTGTTCTGCGGCCGCGTGACGTACGGCAGGTACAGGAAGTTGTAACCCCCGAAGATCGAGAAGTCCGGACGCAGGTCGATCTTGACCTGAGCGCGGGCTTCCATCACCGGCGAGAAGATCGTCTTGTTGTCCGTCGTGACCACGCGCTCGTTGGCCGTAATCACGTTTTCGGCACTTACGCGGTTGCGAAACGTGTTGAGGCCGAGCGTGAACCGCGGCTCCAGCGAGACCGTCACCTGCGGCAGCCGGCCGTTCATGTTGGGAAAACGCGCCCGCGTGTAGAGGCCGAGGCCCGGCCCGTAAATGTGGTTGTTCGAGTCGGAGTCGATGACCGTCACGAGGGTCGTCGGCAGCGGCCCGCCGAACTGCCCGGCGATATCCGAGAATCCGCCGACCTGGTGCAGCGACTCGTGCAATTGCAGGTACCGGAACGTGATGAATGGATCGATGCGAAACGACTTCCACGGAGGCGACATCTCGAACTGGTACTTGCTCTCCAACCCCCACAACTCGCTCACGAAGCGGGCCTCGAAGAAATCGTCGAATTGCAGAATCACTCCGCTGGCGCTGCCGTTCAACAGCGTGCTCGTGGCCACGAACACCGCGTTGCCGGCCGTCTGCTGGTCCGGCAGACTCGCGATGATCTTATCGCTCGCCTGTTCCATCACGAAGCCGCTGATCTCGAAATCGCCCTCGCGCAGCGGCACACCAACCGTTAATCGCAAGCCGTCGATATCCTTCAGGGTGATCTCCCGGAGGTTAGGAACCGAAACGGCACCTAAAACGGTGCCAAATATATCCGTGAACGCGAACGGCTCGCGCAGGTTGGCCGTGAGAGTTGAGTCCTTGGCCCCGAGCAGGTCGTCACCGGGCTCGTCGAAGTCCCACGTCAGGTATTCGAGCCGCACCCACATATTCCGCACCACGGCCCCCAGGAAGGCCTCAAAGGGCGACGCTTCGAGCCAACTGTAATCTTCGCGAGGAACGGCGTGCGTGTAGGTGCCTCCGCCGCCCCAGGGATACGGTCCGCCGGGAGCGCACGCGCCATCGGCGCAGGCTGCGGTCTGGCAGACTCCGCCGGCCGAGCAAATCGGGCACGAGCACAGCCGGCTGCTTCTCGGTGGTTCGACTGGCGTGAAACCGGCAGGGTGCGGCGCAGGTCGGGCCGATATCCAATCGGAGGGTGCGTAAGCCGCATTCCAAGCCGGCGCTGCGCGACCGGGAGCATACGGCGCTTGAGCATAGCTGTACGGTGCGTAACCGCCGGGAGAGGCACCTGCGGATTGACCGTACGACGGCTTCGCGAGCAACAGCCCCGCGAGAACGACGGCACACAATCGAACGCGGCCGGCCATGGTCATCTTCCGCTGGTCCCGGTGGCACGTGTTCGCAATCCACCGAGGCGACCCGGACGCACAGGTACAGGACCCATGGGACCGTCCTCGGTGGTGCGGAATCCCAGCCCGGCCTGCATGGTGGCAGCGCGGGCGCGCCGTCCGATCGTGCCGATACGATCGGTCGTACCGTCAGTATCGGTCGGGACGGTTGTTCCACTTGGGGAAAATGGCCCGAGTTCCTCGCGCAGGAGACGGCTGTGCGCATGCAGAGACTCAATGACAGGACTCCCGTGCCGCCTGAGACGAGGCTTGTTGGGCCGCGGGCAGTTGATACGATGGCACTTAAAGCTTCACCGCCATGCCAGGAGTGGACGGCGTTTCGGTGACAGCCCGGCCGGAGTGGCGGAATTGGCAGACGCGCCGGATTCAAAATCCGGTTCCTTTCACCGGGAGTGTGGGTTCGAGTCCCACCTCCGGCACCTCGACCAGCCCCAGCACGCAGAACGAATCGGCAAGGGCGACGATGCGGAACCCCGGCGGCGGACCGGCATCATTGCCCCGGCCGCCATATCTCCACGTCAGCGCCTGCCAGGGTGCAGGGATCGACAGCGCATTCAGGAAGACTTCCGGACCGGTGACGGCGGCGCCACTGTTGAGGAAGACCCCGCCCTCGAGCGTTCAATCCGGGAACTTCTCCAGCAGAGCTTTGAATTCGCCTGCCGGCACCCTTTCGCTCAGAGACGTCCGATAACTGTCGGACTCGCTGTGGTGCGTCGAGAATTCAATGACTTCGCTGTCGGTCAACCC
>JAHWKJ010000251.1 GCA_019347905.1 Planctomycetota bacterium | reverse complement strand
GACTGCCCTCAACCACGTGTGACACGTGAGGCCCCCACTGGGTGTCCACCAGATGCACGCCGATCGCCGCGCGCCCGGAGACGTCTGCCTCCCGATCGTGCTTCTTCAGATCGTGGTCGCGGCGTCCGATCGCGTCTTCGCGGTCATTACGATCGTTGAAGCGGTCGGTCTTGGCGTCGTAACCGGCGTCGGCGCTCCAGTACAGCGTGCGCTGCTCGCCATTGCGTTCCACGACGAACGGAATGCGCCGATCCGACCGCCGGTTCAGGAACGTCCGCAACTTGTCTTCCGAGTCATAGGTGCGACCATCGACCGTGATGATCTGGTCGCCTTCTCGGAACCCGGCCTGCCAAGCCCGGCCGTCCTCGTCCACCGATTGCACGGAAATCCGCTCATCGGCGTCTTCGTCGAACCGGAACTGCATGCCCAGGTCGTTGCGGTTCACATCGGCCGCTGCGTCAGCGTCCGGCGTCTTCCGCTCCCGGTTCTCCCGGTCGATTGCGCCCTTGGGCGCTTCCTCGACACCGGCTGGCGGCGCCGGCCGGTCTGCATCGTGCTGCGTCGTTGCCTCAGCATCGCCGCCGGGGACGTCGGCCTTCCCGACGTCGTCAGACCGGCCGTCGATCACCCGCTCGTCATCGGCGGGCGGGGTCGTCACTTGCGCGGCTGCCGTCAGCCAGCCGCCGGCGGCGAAACCCATCGCCGCCAGAATTGCGGTCGCGTACCGTGCCATGATGTCGTGTCCTCCTCGTCTGATCTCGGGGTTCCACTGAAAATCGGCTACCGGGCGCCACCGGCGGCGCCTGCCGAAGACCACCGCCCGCAACGTGGCTGGGGAAGGCGCTGCCGGCGAACCTCCCCACGGAAGGTTCGAGCCGCGCGTCTGGCCGATCATGCCGCAGGGCGATTTCGGACTCAGACACCGGCCCGGCGCGTAGTCACGGGGCGCAGATGCAATCAGTGTTCCAACCGGAACCCACAGGCGGATTGCGGATGGGAAGGCACGATTGGGAAGGCGTAGTGCGGATTTCAATCCGCACGACAGCGACTGGTGGTGCGGATTGAGATTCGCACGTGCGCGCCGGGCAGACAGCGCGACACACGCGAGATCAGATGCGCAGCAACAAGCCCGCGCGACCGGTGCGGGCGGGAAGGTAAGCGGCGTCGGGAGAATGCCTAGCGATCCAGCGCCCGTTCCGGAATGAATCCGGTCCCGCCTCCGGCCACTTCGACTCCCGCGGCATGCGTTCGCAGCGCGTCCGCCAGACGGTAGCCCGTGGGGATGCTCAGCCGCGGTCGCCCATCCTGCAGCCACTGCGTCCACCGCACTTCCAGATCCTCGACGTTCCGGAAGCCGTAATGCGTGTGGAGGGCGACATCCCAACCCTCGCGGTGCGACGTGTCGAGAAAGTCGAGATACGTGCGGCGGCCACCCGGCGCCACCAGGAATTCCGTCAACAGCAGCGAGCGGGCGTACATTGCCAGCATGCGCCCGGAATCCCGCGGGTACTCCTCGAGAGACATCAGCTCTCTCAAATGGATTTGCGGCCCCCGGGAAACGTGTGCCGCCATCTGGTGGGCCAACTCGATCTTGCGCAGACGGTCGGCGGTACCCTCATCGAACAGGGCGGCTCCTTCGTCAGCCCAGCGCGGCAGAGCCCGGCCGAAATGCGTGGCGAGCACCGCGTGACTGATCTCGTGCGGCAGCACCGCTTCCACGATGCGTTCGGGCGAGCCGTGCACGCTCATCTGCCACTGGTCCGCGCGGCCGTTTCGCAGCCGGTAGGACGTCTCGCCGCGGTTCGCGCGCGGCTCGATATAGACGCGCACCGGACAGCGGCCTTCCCAAGAGGGCAATTCGCTCCCCAGCCATTCGAGGGCGATGTTGCGGCGGAGATCCTCCGCACAGTAAGCGATGCGGCGCGCAATTTCGGTGGTCGGCGCGGTGACCTCGAAGTTCTCGGTGTCGAACTTCGCGCCGACGAAGACCAGGGCCGCGAGCGCCAGCCCGCGGTGCGTGTAGGATGACATCCCTGCCATAACTGGCTGCACCATGTTGAACGGGTGATTCGTTCAGCTCCGGCAGGACCTCGGAGCACGGTACTGGCCGGATCGTGGCGGGAGGGAACTCTGGAGACATGGCTCAGCAGATTCCCGATGCAGGTATTCTGGCGCCCCCGGAGGCGGTTCGTCTAGGGCAATTCCTGCCGAGCGGCAGAAAGTCCTGGCCCACAAACAAGATACGAAGTAGTGCCCGGGCGGCGGGACACTTCCCCGCAAGCCTCACCTTGGCGGCCGCCGGTGCGGGGGAGAGGCTGCAGAGGGCCGCGACCCCCGGTCGGCCGTGGAGCGGGGGCGTGGCTGTCAGGAAAAGACAGCGGGGCCGTTCGATCACCGCGGCAATTCACAGCAGGTCGAGCTTTGGATTACGGCGGCGCGGGGGGCGGCTGCACTCGGCACACAGGCCGTAGACCTCCAGCCGGTGGCCCGTCGTGCGGAAACCGTGGCGGTCGGCGACCTCCTCCACGATCCGCGAGATGTCCTCCGCCGCAAACTCGATCAGCCGCTTGCACTTCGAGCAGATGAGATGGTCGTGCTGCGGGTAACCGTAATCGTGCTCGTACACGTCGCGGCCGTCGGTCCGGGCCACCTTCCGCAGCAGGCCAGCGTCCTCCAGCTCGTTGAGGACCCGGTAGATGGTCGCCCGGCTGACGCGACGCTGGTCTTTGCGCTGGCTGAGCCGGTCGACGAATTCCTCGGCGGCGAAGTGCTCGTGGTCGGAGAACACCTCGTCCAGAACGATCGTCTTCTCGGTCGTCAGCCGCTTCTTGCGCGTTTGCAGGTACTCGCGAAACTTGTCCAGCGGCGTGACGGACACCTCCACCGCCGGCAGCTCGTTAATCAGGTCTTCGGCAACAGTCATGATTCAGTGGATTACCGTTCGAGCGCCTCACCGTCGAAGTCGAGGCCGTGGTCGGCGAACAGCCTTGCCAGCGCCGCCTGGAGCTTCTCCGGCGACTCGTACGTGCCGTCCGCGATGGCGGCCTTGATCTGTTCGATGCGCTCGGCACGGATGTCTGGGGAGCGGCTGGCGTTGTCGAGCATACGGGCCGCCTGTGAGATTTCGAGTTGGTCTTCGGTGTCGATGGGCTTCGTGCCGGGCGATTTCCCCGGCTGATCCGGCGGACCGGTGGGGCCGACGGGGCGAGCGCCGCCGGTGGCTCCGACGCCTTGAACGTCCATGTCGTGCCTCCACTGCGAGGGGTCTGACCCGGGTTCCGGCTGATCCTGCCGCCCCGGCCTTCAATCATAAGAGCATACCGCAAAACAGGAAAGCGGCTCAACCGGGCTTCCGGCTGGTGTGACAAGGTGACAAGGTGAGGGGGTGACGGTGGTCAATGGGTGGGGACGTGGAAGAACGCGGCAGCGGTCACCTTGTCACCCCCTCACCTAGTCACCTTGTCATCTTCCGCCCCGTCACCCCGTCACCCCGTCACCTCACAGAGCGCTCCTCTGGCGAGTCGCGGCTAAACGGTTGAAGCAAGCCGCTTCCAAGCGTGCGGCAGGTACCGGGGGAGATCGGAGGCGATCAGGGCGGGGTGTGAAAGCTCTTCTGCAGCGATGTCTCCTGCGGTGCCGTGCAGCCAGACGGCGAGCCGGGCGGCGTCGAAGGCCGGCATGCCCTGCGCGAGCAGCGCGGCCATCAGCCCCGTCAGCACGTCGCCCGTGCCGCCGGTGGCCATGCCGTGGTTGCCGGTGTGGTTCTCGTACAGACAGCGACCGTCGGTCACCAGCGTGCGGTGACCTTTCAGCACCACGATGACGCCATTCTCGCGGGCGAAAGCCGTCGCCAGATTCTCGCGGTCTTTCTGCACCTCGGCGGCGCTCCTGTCGATGAGTCGGCCGAACTCTCCCGGATGCGGCGTCAGCACGCGAACAGCGCGCCGGCCGTCCGTCTCGGGGATGCGGTCGAGCAGATCCCGCATTTGGGACAGCGCATTGAGACCATCGGCGTCGAGCACCAGCGGCACGTGGGCCTCGGTGTACAGCCGGCGGACGATGTCGCTGCCGGCATCGAACGGCCCCAGGCCGGGACCGACGGCCACGGCCGAATACTCGTCGGCCATCTTCAGCGTCCGCAGCACCGAGGCATGCGCCAGGCAACCGGCGGCATCGCAGGGTAGCGGAATTGTCAGGTACGACGGCTCGACCGAGGCCACGATGTCCAGGATCGGCTCGGGCACGGCCAGAAACACCAGCCCCGCCCCGCCTCGCAATGCCCCCAGCCCCGCCAGGCACACGGCACCACTCATTCCCCGGCAGCCGCCGACGACCAGCACGCGACCGAAGGTGCCCTTGTGCGCGTCGTTAGGCCGCACCGGCGGCGCGGGAAGGTCGGAAATGCGCTCGATCTCTGGCATCATAAACTCCAGGGAAAGCCGAATTCCGCCTATCCCAGCGAAACCAGCGCCTTCATCTCCGTCACCGCCTGCTCGAAGCCCACCATCACCGCCCGCGCGACGATACTGTGGCCGATGTTCAGCTCCGACACATCCGGGATTTCAGCCACCGGGCGGACGTTGCGGTACGTGAGGCCGTGCCCCATGTGGAGCAGCATGCCGCCCTCGCGGACGAGGTAGCCGGCTTCGATCAACTGGTCGAGCTCGCGCTCGCGGTCCGCTTCGGCGGTCGCTTCCGCGTAGCGGCCGGTGTGCAACTCGACGGCGTGGACGCCCAACTCGCGGGCCGCTTCGATCTGCCGGGCGTCCGGGTCGATGAACAGGCTGACATCGATGCCGCCGTCGGCCAGCGTTTCGACAGCACGCTTCACGCGGTCGAGGTTCCCCAGCACGTCGAGGCCGCCTTCGGTGGTGATCTCCTCGCGGCGCTCGGGCACCAGCGTCGCCTGGGTTGGCCGCACGTCGAGCGCGATCGCCACGATCGACTCTTCGGCCGCCATTTCCAGGTTCAGCTTGACCTGCACCGTCTGCTTGAGCAGCCGCAAGTCGCGGTCCTGGATGTGGCGGCGGTCTTCCCGCAGGTGCACGGTGATGCCGTCGGCCCCGCCCAGTTCGGCAAGCACCGCCGCCCACACCGGGTCCGGCTCGACAGTCCGCCGCGCCTGGCGGATGGTGGCCACGTGGTCGATGTTGACGCCGAGGTCGGGCATGGCTGTGAGATCCTGAGCTGGAAACGGTTTGACGCGCTGGCCGTATTCTGCCTGACCCGTGGTGCACTTGAAAGTCCGCGTCCGTCGGCGATACTCACCGGCAGCGTAGTGCTGGGGTTAGACCCCTTTGCGGCTCCCCCTTTTTCGCCGTTCTGCATCGCACGTCCGCAAAGGGGTCTGACCCCCTCCTACCTCTGACGACTGACCACCGACCTCTGACAAGGAGTCAACACCCATGAATTCGACCCGCAAGGGCGCCGTCACGCTGAAGGGCAATGCCGTGGACCTCGCCGGTAAGGAACTCAAAACCGGCGACAAGGCTCCCGCGTTCACGCTGCAGGCCCAGGATCTCAGCGACGCCAGCCTGCCGAAGGGCAAGACGACGATCATCGCCACCGTGCCGTCGCTCGACACCCCCGTCTGCCACGAAGAGACGAAGCGCTTTAACCAGGAGGCCGGCAAGCTCCAGAACGTCGAGGTGCTCGCGGTCAGCATGGACCTTCCGTTCGGCCAGAAGCGCTGGTGCGGGGCGGAAAACGTGCAGAGCGTGAAGACACTGTCCGCCCACCGTTCGACGCAGTTCGGCGAGGACTACGGCGTGCTGGTCAAAGGCGGCCCGCTCGACCGCTGCCTGGCCCGGGCGATCTTCGTCGTCGGCAGCGACGGCACGCTCAAGCACGTCGAGTACGTCAAGGAGATCACCGAGCATCCCAACTATGAGGCGGCGCTCGCCGCCGCTCGTAGCTGAGTCGAGGGCTGAGGGTCGAGAGTCGAGGGCCAGAGTCAGAAGTCAAAGGTCAGAGCGCCCGCCGGATCTGGCTCTCGACTCTCGACTCTCAGCCCTCGACCTGCTTCGATTTCGACATTCGTCATTCCCACTGGGCGCTGCCATGCCGCAGATCAATACGGGCGACTTCAAAAAGGGCGTCAAAGTCATTCTCGACGGGGAACCGTTCGAGATGCTGGAGTGCAACTTCGTCAAGCCGGGCAAGGGGCAGGCCCTGTACAAGACGCGGCTGCGTAATCTGCTCAAAGGCACCATCCTCGACCGCACGTACAAGAGCGGCGACAGCCTCGAAGCCGCCGACGTGCACCGCAGCGAAGGCCAGTACCTGTATCGCGACGCCAACGGGTACGTCTTCATGGATAACGAGACGTTCGAGCAGCACACCCTCTCGGAAGATCTCTGCGGCGACGCCATGCGGTTCCTGAAGGAGGGCACCGTCGTGAACGTCCTCTACTGGAACCAGCAGCCGATCGGCATGACGCCGCCCGGCCAGGTCGTGCTCGAAGTGATCTACACCGAGCCGGCCGCCCGGGGTAACACGGCCACGAACGTGACGAAGCCCGCCAAGCTGGAGACGGGGGCGGAGGTCCAGGTGCCGGCCTTCATCAACGAAGGCGACAAGCTGAAGATCGACGTCGAGAACGGCTCGTACATCGAGCGCGTGCGCGACTGAACGAAGCCCCGTAGCGTGGATTTCAATCCACGCGAGCCGCGTCGTTCAGACGACCACCCCGGCGAGCGGGCGGGCTGGTCGCCGGATGCGCGGCTACGTTCACTCAAGCACCCCGCCCCTTGTAGGGTGGGCAAGTGAGTGGTGTGATCAGACCGATGGCTACGGCAGTCTGGGTGGCGGGGCAAATGGTCCAGCGTGACGAGAATGGGGTAAAGAAGGATTAAAATCGCCATTCCCAACGTCATCCTTAAGGGACGGTTGTCTGTTCAACCCTATGGGAGCGGTTGCGCGTCACTTAGTTTCAGATGACCACCCTACAAGGGGCGGGGTGGTTGAGTGAGTGGGCGGAACGATTGCCCACGGCTCGTCAACCGGCATTGACGCGTTTCGCTCGGGTCGGGAAGATTCCCCGCCCGTACTGAGGCAGGGAGGCCCCGTTGTCGCAGCATCTGATCGACGTCGTCCGGCGGCTCGGGCACCCGCGCGTGCTCGTCGTCGGCGACCTCATCCTCGACCGCTATGTCTGGGGCGACGCCGAACGCGTCAGCCAGGAAGCCCCGGTCATCCTGTTGCACGAACAGCGGCGCGAGGCGCGGCTGGGCGGGGCCGCCAACGTCGCCAACATGCTCCGCGGCCTCGACGCCGGCGTGATGGCGGCCGGCGTCGTAGGCGGCGGACCCGACGGCGAGTGTCTGCGGCAGGAACTGGAGGCCGCCGGGATCGACTGCTCCGCCGTCATCGCCGATCCCGAACGGCCCACCACGGTCAAGGTGCGGTTCATCGGCCAGGCGCAGTCGCGGCATCCGCACCAGATGCTGCGCGTCGATAAGGAAGTCCGCACTCCGGTGTCCGGGGCCATTGCCGGACGGCTCGTCGCGACGGTGCTGGAACGGATGGACGAGTTCGACGCGGTGCTGTTTTCCGACTATGCCAAGGGCGTGTGCACGCACGAGATCGTGCGGCCGATCATCGAGGCGGCGCGGAAAATCGGAAAGCCGGTGATCGTCGATCCGCCGGGGAGCGGCGACCTGAGCAACTACGGCGGCGTGACGGCGGTCACGCCGAACCGGCTGGAGACGATGCGGGCGACCGGCATCGAGGTCCGCACCGCCGAGAACGCCTTCGCCGCCGGCCGCCGCCTGTGCGACCGCCTCGATCTCGAACACGCCTTCATCACGCTGGATCGCGACGGCATTGCGCTGGTGCCGGCCGTGGGCGAGCCGCGGCTGCTCGCCACGCGGCGGCGTGAGGTCTACGACATCACCGGCGCCGGCGACATGGTGCTGGCGATGATCGGCGTGGGCGCGGCCGCCCTTGTCGATCCGGTGGACCTGGCGCGGCTGGCGAACGTTGCGGGCGGCTTGGAAGTCGAGCACATCGGCGTCGTGCGGGTTTCGCGGGAGGAAATCATTGCCGACATGGCCCGCGCCGGGGCCAGCGGCCACCAGAAGCTGTGCACGCTGGACGATCTCGAAGTACAGATCGAGGCGGCGCGGCAGAGCGGGCGCCGAGTTGTGTTCACCAACGGCTGCTTCGACCTGCTGCACCCCGGCCACGTGCAGTTCCTGGAACAGGCGGCGGCGTGCGGCGACGTGCTGGTGGTGGCGGTCAACAGCGACGACAGCGTGCGGAAGCACAAAGGCCCGCAGCGGCCGATCGTTCCCGAACGGGACCGGGCGGTGATGCTGGCCGCGCTCCAGTGCGTCGACTACGTGCTCATCTTCCGCGAAGACACGCCGCACGGAGTGCTGGAGCGGCTCAAGCCCCACGTCCTGGTGAAAGGCGGGACGACGCCGCACGTGGTGGCTCGCGAGCTGGTCGAATCGTACGGCGGCGAAGTGCACACGCTGGAGGCGTTCGGCGGGTACTCGACGACGAAGCTGGTGGAACAGATTTACGGGACGCGACAGGCCGCGTAGTTTAGCCGCGACTCGCCAGAGGAGCGCTCGGGTCGTGTCGCCAGTTCGCGGCAGAGCGCTCCTCTGGCGAGTCGCGGCTAAACGCAATACCGTTCAATTAGTCCGAAGTCGCAGAGCCGGTTGGG
>JAHWKJ010000006.1 GCA_019347905.1 Planctomycetota bacterium | reverse complement strand
CGCAACCGTCTCCGGCGGCGGAATCGGCGGCGGCGCCGGTGGCTTTCTGGGCCTCATCCAGCAGTTGCAGCGCATCGAAAACACACGCGACAACATCCGCCGGCTGAACTTTCAGTCGGAGTTTCTGCAGGCCCTGGAGTCGCAGCGGCCGCAGGAGATCCTGGAGCCGTTCCCGCCGATCACGCTCGTGGTGCCGGTCCCGGCGCTGCGCTCGCCGCTGTTCTTGCAGATGCCGCTGCCGGAATTGATCAATCGCGAGAACCTGCCGCCGGAACTCGTCGGACAGTTCCGCTATGACCTGTCGCGCTACGCACTGGTCTGGCGCGGTCCGATGGACGATGCGCAGGAAGAGGCCCTCAAGGCCCTCAGCACCGACCCCGTCTACCAGCAGGCGATCAATGAGCTGATCCAGAACGTCCGCGGCGAGATTCTCACGCAGCGGATTTTGCAGATCCAGTCGACGCTCCTCAGCACGCAGCAAAACCTCAACAGCTTCCTGCAGGACTACCAGACGAGCCTCGACAACTTTAAGCAGCAACTCGGCCTGCCGCCCGACTTGCCGGTGACAGTCGACACCTCGCTGCTCAAGCCGTTCGAGCTGATCGACCCGCGGCTGGCGGCCGTCGAAAGCGAGCTGTACGACTTCGTCAACCATCCGGAATGGGTCGCGCTGGAGATCGAAGACCCGGCACTGAGCCGCCTGCGGGAACTGGCCGCGGCGCTCGCCACCCTGGAAGACGGGGTGACTAGTGGGAGCATCGACCTCCTGGAGCAGGACTTCGCCAAGGTGCGACAGAACCTGCCGGAACGTCTCTCGAAACTGCCGGAGGCCGACCGCGATCGCGTCGAGCGGACGCTCAACCGCGACGAGCGGCTGTTTCTGAGCCTGCAGCGCACCTTGCGCGAGAACATCCGCCAGCCGCTGCGGCGTCTCCAACGGGATCTGGCGGCCGATGACCACGCCGCCGCTCGCCGCCGCCAGTTTTTTGGAGAAATTGCCGAGATTCGCGAAGCGCTGCTGGCGGTGGTGCAGGGCATGCAGGTGATTCAGATCGGTCTGCGGGCGGAACTCATTGAGCTGAATGACTTTACGATGCCTCTGGAGCAGGTGGTGGCCCTCGCGTTGGAGAACCGCCTGGACCTGATGAATCAGCGGGCCTTGGTGATGGACGCCCGCCGCCAGGTAGAAATTGCGGCCAATCAGCTTCAAGCGGTGTTAAATGTCCGGGCGGAGGGGGATATCCGCACTCCGCCTCTCGGCCGCGGCCTCAACCGGCCGTTCAACTTCCGCGGCGACGAGAGCGAGTTCCGCGTGGGGCTGGAGTTCACGGCCCCGCTCGACCAGATCAACGAACGCAACGCGTACCGGGTCGCGCTGATCGCCTATCAGCAGGCCCGCCGCGATTACATGGCCCTGGAGGACACCGTCAAGGCGCAGGTGCGGCAGGAGTACCGGAACCTGGCGACGCTCAGGCAGAACTTTGAGATCGCCCGGCAGGCCATCCGCATTTCGGCCCTGCAGCTTGACAGCGCAATTGAGGAAACGCTCGCTCCCGTCCCCTTGCAGTTGCCGGGCCGCGGAGCAGGAACAACCTCACAGGCACTCAACCTGTTACAGGCCCTCAACACCGTCCTGAACGCCCAGAACACCCTCATCCAAACCTGGGTCAATTACGAGCGCAATCGAGTTAACATTTACCGCGACATGGGTATTATGGAGATTGACGCGCGCGGCGTCTGGTTCGACGAGTTCTATCAATCGCAGGCCGGGGTGGACGGATCCGACGCCCTGTGCGACCCTGCCTCTGAGGACAGCCCCGATGAGCATTCAGGAGTTCAAACGTCCCGCGAGCCAGACGGACGACCTGTTCGCGGTGGACGAGGACTACCCGGGGGCGACGACGCGGGAGACGGACGTGGAGTTCGACGTGCCGACGCCGATTCCGGACCCGAACCGCAACCGGGACGATTTGTCCCCGCGGGAGGAGTTCGAGCCCTCGAGGCCGATGCCGCCCGGCCGCAGCAGCCGCAAACTGCTCGTCCTGCTGGCGGTGATCGTGCTCATCGGAGTGGGGGTCCTGTCCTACCCGAAGCTCAAGGAGTGGTGGGGGACAGGGAAGCCCCAGTACACGGGCCTGCTGACCGAGAAGGTCAAGCGGGGACCCTTCCGCATCTCGGTGGTTGAGCGCGGGACGCTCGGCAGCCTCAAGAACGCGACGCTCTCCAACAGCGTCGAAGGCACGACCACCATCATCTCCATCGTGCCGGAAGGCACCGAAGTCGATGCGCCGGTCGTCACCAAAACGGGCGGGACGGTCGAAGACGTCGAGACGAACCACGACGCCGGATACGCCCGCGTCATCGTCCGCGACGAGAACGGCGAGCTGCGCGAGCACCAGGACGACGTTGGCGAACTCCGCCGCGTGCTGGTGAAGAAGGGCGACACCCTGAAGCCGGGCGACGCGCTGATCGGCGACGTCGTCTGCGAGCTGGATTCGTCGGCCCTCGTCAACAGCGCCATTCAGCAGAGAATCAAGGTGACGCAGGCGCAAGCGGACGTCGAGAAGGGCGTGAAAAACGTTGAAATCCAGGAGCGCACCAACGACAGCCTGCTGGCGGCAGCAAAGCTCGCTCACGATCTCGCCGTGCTCGACTTGAAGAAATACAAGGACGGCGAGTACCTGCAACTGTTGACCAAGGCCCGCGGCGACGTATTTGTCGCCCGGGAAGATCTCAACAAGGCCGGCGAAGATTACGAGTACGCCAAGAAGCTGGCCAAGAAGGGCTTCAAGAACCAGAACGAGCTGGAAGCCGCACGCATCGCCGAGCTTCGCGCCCAGAACACACTGACGAACGCCGAAGAGCTCCTCAACGTCCTCGAAAAATACGACTACGACCGCAAGATCAAAGAGCTCGAAGCGCTGGCCCTCGAGACGGAGCGGGAGATCGAGCGGGTACAGTTGACGGGCGAGGCGGCGGTCGCACAGTTTCAGGCCCAGCTCGACGCCAGCCGGCTGGCCTACGACGCCGAAAAGCACACGCTCGACCGGCTGGAGCGGCAGATCGCCGGCTGCCGGCTCGTTGCACCGCAGGACGGCAAAGTCGTCTATGCCGTGCAGTCCAGCCGCCGCAGCGAGCCGGTCGTCATCGAAGAAGGGGCTTCGGTCCGCGAGCGGCAGGCGATCATCAACCTGCCCGACTTCACGCAGATGAAAGTCGACGTGAAGATCCACGAATCGAAGATCGGCCACATCCGCCCGGGTCTGCCGGCGATCATCCGCATCCACGCCGATCAGGGCCGCAAGTACCGCGGCGTGCTCGAGACGGTGCCGGATGTCCCCGTGCAGGGCGACTGGCCCAACACCGATCTCATGCTCTACGAGTGCGCGGTGCGGATCATCGACGACGTGGGCGATTTGAAGCCCGGTCTCACGGCGGAAGCCGAAATCATCGCCGAAGACCGCGACGACGTGCTGCAGGTGCCCGTGCAGGCGATCGTCGGCGTGGGCAGCAAGTATGTGGCCTGGGCGATGACCCCGTCTGGGCCCGAGCGGCGCAACGACCTCAAGCTCGGCCAGTCGAACGAGCAGATGATCGAGGTGCTTTCGGGGCTGGAAGAGGGCGAGCAAGTGGTGATGAATCCGCGGGCCCGCTTCGAGAAAGAGTTGACCGAACTCGAGGCGCAGCTCGAGGTTGAACGGGCGGCCGGGGACGGCGGCGAATCGCGCGATTTCATCCGCGGCCAGCAGCAGAAGGCCGGTCCCGCCACGCCGCGACGCGCCGCTTCACTCGCGGCCGGCGGACCCACAGGCGCCCCGGCGGCCGGCGGACCTGGTGCCGCTGCTTCCGGTGCGGCCGGTCCGCGTCCCGGCGGAGCCGGTTTTGATCCGGCAGCCGTGTTCGCCAGCGCGGATACGAACGGCGACGGGAAGATCACCCGCGAAGAAGCGCCGGCCCGCATGGCCGAAGGCTTCGATCGGCTCGATGCCAACAGCGACGGCGCGATCGAGCGCGACGAGTTCATCAACGCCATGCGGCAGCGCACGCAGCAGGGCGGCGGTCCGGGTGGTGCCGGTCCGGGTGGTGCCGGTCCGGGTGGTGCCGGTCCTGGCGGTGGCGGTCCCGGTCCGCGCGGTGCCGGTCCCGGCGGTCCGCGACCGGGCGGTGCGGCGGGCGCAGCCGAAGGCGGCGGCGCGGCCGGCGGCGAAGCCGCAGGCGCCGGGGCGGCCGCAGGCGCAGAGGCCGGGGGATGAAGCTCGCCGCCAACGTCCGCGACATTCACAAGTACTACGACCTCGGCTCGGTCGTCGTCAAAGCCCTGCGCGGCGTCTCGATCGAGTTTCCCAAGGGCGATTTCGTCGCCATTATGGGCTCATCGGGCAGCGGCAAGAGCACGCTCCTGAACCTCCTGGGCGCGCTCGACCGGCCGACCTACGGCCAGTACATCCTCGGCGGCTACGACGTCAGCCAGTTGACCGACGACCATCTCTCCGATATTCGCAACCGGCTCATCGGCTTCATCTTTCAATCGTACAACCTCATCGCCCAGTACACGGTGCTGGAGAATATTGAGGTGCCGCTGCATTACCGGCCGGGGCACAAGCCGATTTCGAGCCGTGACACGAACCGCTGCATCGACCTCGCCCAGCAGGTGGGCCTGGCGGACCGGCTCGATCACCGGCCCTACCAGCTTTCCGGCGGACAGCAGCAGCGCGTGGCCATCGCCCGCGCGCTGGTGAACGATCCCGAGATCATCCTCGCCGACGAGCCGACCGGTAACCTCGACTCGAAGACGGAAGTCGAGATCATGGACATTCTCCGCGGCCTGAACCGCCAGGGCCGCACGATCATCATGGTCACCCACGAAACCAGCGTTGCCCGCGTGGCGCACCGCCAAGTCTACATGAAGGACGGCCTGATGGCCGGGGAAGGCCTCTTTCCCGGGTAGGGAATGCGAACATTGAACATCGAACATTGAACGTCGAAAGCTGGAACCCGTCGATCCGTGGAGTTCGACGTTCAGTGTTCGATGTTCAATGTTCGATGTTCGCCATCTGTAGCCACGACTGCTCCATCACTAGCGCTCCATGAACCCGCTCCGCTACCTCGTCTTCTTCCATCCCGCCAGGCTGGCCCGCAGCCTGCGGATGGCGCTGAAGAGCCTGCTGCTCCACAAGCTGCGCAGCGGGCTGACGATGCTGGGCATCGTGTTCGGCGTGTTCTCGGTCATCGCGATGCTGGCCATCGGCGAAGGCGCCAGCACGCAGGCGCAACAGCAG
Source organism: Planctomycetota bacterium (assembly GCA_019347905.1). Taxonomy (GTDB): domain Bacteria; phylum Planctomycetota; class Planctomycetia; order Planctomycetales; family Planctomycetaceae; genus JAHWKJ01. The sequence goes on along the minus strand of JAHWKJ010000006.1, from coordinate 25,727 downwards.
GTGTTGCAGCTTGGGGCGACCAACATCCTCTGCGTGAGCGTCAAGCCGCCCGAAGAGACCTCCGATCCCTCGCAGGGCCGGCAGTGGGTCGTCCGCTACGGTCTCAAAGAAGCCGACCTGAAGCTGCTGGATGTCATCCCCTCAGTCGTGCGGGCGATTCCCATTCGCGAAATCGGCACCGAGGCCCGCTACGGCGGCCGCACGTTGAATGCCCGCCTCGTCGGCTGTACCCCCGACTACTTCGAGGTCAACCACCTCTCCCGCGCCACCGGCCGCTTCCTCACCGACTCCGACGGCGAAAAGTTCGCCATGCGGGCGGTCATCGCCCACGACGTCGCCCGCGAACTCTTCCGCCACGAAGACCCGCTGGGCAAAACGATCACGGTCAATCAGCAGTTCTTCCGCATTATCGGTGTCACGCGGTTCCGCACCGCGTCGGCGGCCATCGGCAGCAGCCTCTCCGGCCAGGACTACAACAAAGACATCTATATTCCGCTGGAAACCCTGCAGACTCGCATCATCCCCGGCGGCGTCGACGTGCAGCGCAAAAGCGGCTCGTTCAGCGCCGAGGAAGTCCAGCTCAACCAGATCACGCTGCAGGTCACCGACCCGCAAGTCGTGCTCCAGACAGCCGAGACCGTCCGCGAATCGATCGAGAGGAACCACCCCGGCATGAAGGACGTGCACGTCGTGGTGCCGATGGAGCTTTTGAAGCAGGCCGAGCAGTTGCGGGGCATCTTCAACGTCGTGCTGGGCTCGATCGCGTTCATCAGCCTGATCGTGGGCGGCATCGGCATCATGAACATCATGCTGGCCACCGTCACCGAGCGGACCCGCGAGATCGGCGTCCGCCGCGCCCTGGGCGCCAAGCAGAGCGACATCATCGAACAGTTCCTCACGGAAACGATGGTGCTCTCCGGCACCGGCGGCCTGATCGGCGTCGTGCTGGGCCTGTTGACGCCGCAGGCCTTTCAGGCGGTTCGCGGGCTGGCCAACCGCTGGATCCTGGAGGGCTCGGCGGCAGGAGGAGAACTGGGCCGCATGTTCACGCAGATGGAGCCGACCGTCCCCTACTGGAGCCTCCCTCTGGCGTTCGGCTTCTCGGTGGCCATCGGCGTCATCTTCGGGCTGTACCCGGCCCGCGCCGCGGCCCGCCTCGACCCGATTGAAGCCTTGCGCCACGAATAGCCGCATGAAGGCCTGGCTCATCAACTACTGGGACGACTTCCGCGGCAGTTATTGGTTTCTGCCCTCGCTGATGGCGACCGCCACCGTCGCGCTGTCCTTCATCGGCCCGGAAATCGACCGCGAGCTGGACCTGGCGAAGTCGAAGCACTTCCAGTGGTTGGCCACGTCGGCCGTGGCGGCGCGGACCACGCTCAGTTCGCTCGCGGCTGCCATGGTGACGGCCACCAGCGTCGTGTTCTCGATCACCATCGTCGCGCTCTCGATGACGACGTCGCAGTTCGGTTCGCGGCTGCTGCGCAACTTCATGCTCGACACCGTCACGCAGGTGGCACTGGGAGCGCTGTTGTCGACGAGCCTCTATTGCCTGCTGCTGTTGCGGACGGTTTACGCGCTGGAAGGCGATCCGTTCGTGCCTCATCTCTCGATTATGCTGGCCATGGTCATGATGGTCGCCAGCCTGGGAATGTTGATCTGGTTCGTTCATCACACGAGCGTCGCGATCCAGGCGCAGACGGTGGTCAAGGGCGTGGCTGAAGAACTGGACGACGCCATCAAACGCCTGTTTCCGGAAGAGATCGGCGTGGGGGCCGACGACATTGACGCCTCCGAGTCCGCCATCGAGCGGCGGCTGGAAGATCTCGGCAGATGGTCCGACCCGATCGCCGTCACCCACGAGGGTTATGTGGAGGGCGTCGACGGCGAGGGGCTGCTGAACATGGCCGTCGAGCAGGATGCCGTGATCGAACTGCTGCTGCGCCCCGGCGATTTCGTGGTGCGGGGGCAACCGCTGGCCCGCGTCTGGCGCCATGCCGAAACGGCGGCACCAGACGACGAAGACAGGCAGCGACTGGCCGAGCGGCTGAACGCGACCTGCATCCTCGGCCGCCGCCGCACGCCGCGGCAGGACGTCGAATGCGCCGTCGACGAACTGGTGGAAGTGGCCGTTCGCGCCCTCTCGCCCGGTATCAACGACCCGTTCACGGCCATGGCCTGCGCCGATCGGCTGGGCGCGTCGCTCAGCCGGCTGGCCCAACGGCGGATTCCCTCGCCCTTCCGTCACGACGCCGATCACCAGTTGCGGGTGATCGCGCGGCCATACACGTTCGAGAGCGTGCTCAATGCCGCCTTCGACCAGATTCGCCAGTACGGGCGGAGCAGCGCCTCAGTGACGATCCGCCTGCTGGAGTCGCTCATCGTCATCGCCTCCGTCGCCCGCCGCCCCGACGATTGCGCCGCGATCCGCCGCCAGGCCGAGATGCTCCGCGACGGCGCCGAACAGGCGCTGCCCGAGCCGCGCGACCGCCAGGACGTCGGGCAGCGCTTCGACCGCGTCCTCACCGCCCTCGCGCATCCCGCCGAAGCCGGCAAGCTCCCCATGGCCGCCCGGGCCTCGCCCGTCCATTCCCGGTAAGGAGTGATGGAGGCATGACGATTTGCCCCGGTCACCCGGCCGCCACTTCCATCATCCCTCACCCGCAATTGGCCGGCCTGGGCCGCATCTCGATTTCAGCAACATCGCACAGTCGTCTCCACCCCGGATGACGAGGCCCGTCTTGCGACCGCCGTGGTCGAAAACCTTCAGCACACAGCGGAGGTTTGTGGATCGTTCCAGCAGCCCCTCGTTCTGTAGCACTTGCGACGCGTCGCTCAGCGAGCAAGGCGCGAGACGCCGAAGCCGATCGACGACCGCATTCGATGAGTGACTGCGAAGCCATCGCCTCAACTCGCTGCGTCGCTCCGCGCAGATCTGGCGCACGCGCTCACGCGTGATTCCGAAACGCACGCTCACGCTCGCGAGCGTCTCTGGCGCGTATCCGCACAGACCCAGACGACGAGCCACAATCTCCTGGTCGCGCCGGTCGCGGTTGGGGACGAGGCAATCGAGAACCGCCGAGTCGAACGATGGCTCTCGAGCCTCGTCGATACCCGTCTCGTGCAGCCGATAAATCGCCTCGACGACGGCACGCAAAACGTACGTGCCAATGCCCTTAAGGCGCAGCAGCTCTCCGACAAGCAAGTGCGATAGCCGCTGCGGGGTCCTCCCAAAACCGGCCTCCTCGAGCGGACGATGCGCGCGCCACGGAAGCCGGAGATCTGCCAGGACCGCTCCTTCCGGGATTGCCGGAAGGGCGCAACGTCGCAATTCGGTCGGTATTTCGCTGTTGCTCCACTGGGCCAGATCGCGCGGGACCGGCAATTGCGGCGTCTGCTCCTCGAGAGGATCGCGTTTGTTCCACGCGTGGATCCGCTCCAGAAGGTCGAACAGGCTCCGCACGCCGAAGCTGCGAAAGCTGATAACCCGCCCTACGGTCAGTGTGCCCAGCGCGTCGGGACATCGATAGAACCCCGCCTTCCGCAACGCCTTCGCCGTCCGATTCCTGAGTTGCAGATCCCGCAACGTCCGAGCCCCGGCCGGCGATGGTAAGCGGCGATTGAGCAGCCACTGTGGCAGACGCGGCGTGACCGCCACGGCCCTCTTCAGTTCGTCGAGCTCCACAATCGAATCGGCAGGCAATTCGACGCGGAGGCCGTCGCTGGCGGCCTTGCCCATCGAGGAGAGGCTGCCGAGAAGATCGCTCAGGCACTCGACCCCGAAACCCCGGATTTGCAGAACTTCGCCGATTGTCAACTCGGCCAGTCGCTCGGGATGTCGGTCGAAACCGGCACGGGCCAGCGCTCCATGCGTTCGCTCCGACAGATCGAAATCGCTCAGTGGCAGCTTCGCCTGCGGGCGCGGCAGAACACAGCCCAGCGACCATGCGGGGAGCCGGCCCCCATTGCCCAGCAGGTCGAACACTTGCGGTGGGATGCTCGGGTGTGCGGATCTCGGCACGACGAAGTCGGGATCTTCAGCGTGCGGTTCCAACGAGGTGAGCAAATCGACCAGCGATTTGATGCCCATCCCAGGGAACTCCAGCAGCTCGGCGACCCGGCATCCCGACAGCCCGGCACGGACCTCCTGGATTCCGCGATTCGCCAGAAGGTGGAAGGTGCGCGCCTCCAGCTCGAGCGACTCCAAAGCGATCGCTCTCTGCGGCAGCGGCACGAGGGTGTCGGCGAGGTCCTCTTTGAGGAGAGATTGTTGTTGTGTGACCTCGCGGACCAGGGCCTCCGCGAGACGAAAAACTGTCTCTGGATCGAGACGGCGCCAGATGCCAGCGTCAAGATCGCGGAATCGTCGCTTGCCGCCGATCGGCACTCGACGGCTGAGAAGACCCCGCAATGTCCTGGGGGCGACGGCATATCCGGGGCGGGGGAATCGGGAGATCGGCATCGCTGTGAGGATGTGTCCTTCGCGGAAGAACGAAGCGGTACTCCAGATGAGTCTACCGCGCCAACCCGTTCAGAACAGTGGCGGCCCGAACGCTGGCCCTTTGAGAGCCTCGGCCCCGGCCGGGGCAGAAGCCGGGAAACTCCCCATATCCGCTCGCGACTCCGCCGGTTAGCTTTTCCGGTGAGGCCTTGTTCCTATGACGAGCACCAGCCGTGAGCTCCGGCCGCCCGTCGGCGGTCTGCTTTCGCAATATGCCGAAAGCATCGTGCAGACGATGCGCGAGCCGCTGGTCATCCTTGCGGCCGATCTGTCGATCGTGTTCGTCAACCGCTCGTTTTCGCAGCATTTCGGCGTGCGCCCCAAAGATGTCGTGGGGCAGAAGCTGTACGACATCCGCGGCGGCGAGTGGGACCTCCCACAACTGCGGCAGTTGCTCGAAGAGATCCTGCCCCGCGACGCGGAGTTCGCGGATTTCGAGGTCCAGCAGCACTTCGCCGGACTTGGGCAGCGCACGATGATGCTCAATGCCCGCAGGCTCCGCGGCGAAGGGGCCGACCGCGGACTGCTCCTGCTGGTGGTTTCGGACGTCAGCCAGCGGCGTTCGGACGAGATCGAGCAGGCGCGGCTGGCCGCCATCGTCGAATCGTCGCAGGACGCCATCATCCTGCAGACCCTCGAAGGCACCATCACCCACTGGAACCACGGGGCCGAGCGGATCTACGGCTTCAGCGCGGAGGAAGCCATCGGCCGGCCCATTTCGCTGATCACGCCGGCCGAATGCATCGACCAGATGAAGGAGTACAGCGGGAAGTTGCGCTCCGGGAAGCGGCTGCGGCCGTTCGAGACCGTCCGCATGCGCAAGGACGGCCGCAAGGTGCACGTCTCGCTGACGATGTCTCCCCTGGCTGATCCGACCGGCCGCGTGACGTCGATCTCGAACATCGAGCGCGACATCAGCCGCCGCGTCGAGATGGAGCACGAGCTGCGGATCGCCCGCGACAGGGCGGAGGCCGCCACCCGCGCCCAGAGCGAATTCCTGGCGAACATCAGCCATGAGCTGCGCACGCCGATGAACGCGATTATCGGCATGACGGACCTGGCGCTGGATGAGGACCTCGCGCCCCAGGTGCGCGATTATCTGGAGACGGCGCGGGCCTCGGCCGACGTGCTGCTGGAATTGCTCAACGAGGTGCTCGACTTCTCGAAACTCGAATCGGGCGAGTTCGACCTCGACCTGGAGCCGTTCAGCCTCAGCGATCTGTTGGAATCGACGATCAAGACGCTCGGTCTGCGGGCTTACGAAAAGGGCCTGGAGCTGGCCTGCGACGTCGCGCCCGGCATTCCCGACCGGCTGATCGGCGATCCGCTGCGGCTGCGGCAGGTCATCACCAACCTCGCCAGCAACGCCATCAAGTTCACCGATCAGGGCGAGGTCGTCGTGAGCGTCGAGCCGATGTCGCGGCTGGAGGGCGAGCTGCGGCTGAAGTTCTGCGTGCGCGATACCGGCATCGGCATCGCCCCGGAAGACCAGGAGCGGATCTTCGAGCCGTTCACGCAGGCCGACGCGTCGACCACGCGCAGCTACAGCGGCACCGGACTGGGGCTGGCGATCGTCTCGCAACTGGTGCTGCGAATGGGCGGCCGCGTGTGGGTCGAGAGCCGGCTGGGTGAAGGGAGCGCGTTTCATTTTTCAGTCCATTTCGGCGTCGCGGCGGAGCCGTCGCCGCCTACGGAGCGGCAGGAGCGAGTCGAACAGCTTCGCGACCTGCCCGTGCTGGTGGTCGACGACAACGAGACGAACCGCCGCATCGTGGCCCGCGCCCTCGAGAACTGGTCGATGCACCCGGTGGTGGCGACCGACGGCAAGAGCGCGCTTCGGCTGATGCGCGAAGCGGCCGACCGCAACCGGCGCTTCCCGCTGGTCATTCTCGACGCACTCATGCCGGAGATGGACGGCTTCACCCTCGCCAAGGAAATCGAGGCCGATCCGCGGCTGGCGGAGGCCACGATTCTGATGTTGTCGTCGGCCGACCGGCAGGCCTTCCGCCAGCGATTCCGCGACCTGCCGATCGGGGCGTTTCTCGAAAAGCCCGTCACGCAGTCGGATTTGCTGGATACGATCGTCACCACGTTGGGCGGTGTGCCGCTGGAAAGCGATGAGTTCGAGCGCGTCGCCGAGGAGCGTCCACCGAAGCGCCGGCTGCACGTGCTGATGGCCGAGGACACGCCGGCCAACCAGAAGGTGGTCGAGCACATTCTGGAGAAGCGGGGGCACCAGGTGCAGGTCGCGCACAACGGCCGCGAGGTGCTCGACCTGCTCTACGAACAGACCTTCGACGTCGTGCTGATGGACGTGCAGATGCCGATCGTCGACGGCTTCCAGGCGACGGCTGCCATTCGTGGCATGACGGGCGAATCCTGGTGCCGCATTCCCATCGTCGCCATGACGGCCCACGCCATGCGCGGCGACCGCGAGCGGTGTCTGGCGGCGGGCATGGACGCGTATATCTCAAAGCCGGTCGAGGCGAAGCGGCTGATCCGCACGATCGAGCGAATCGCCGAACCGTGCGGACCGCCTCTGAAGTCGAGTGTGGAAGATTCTGATCGCGATGGCGAACTGCCGTCGCGCGGCGGCCTGCGAAGCTGGACGAACCGGCCCGTCGACTTGAGCAAGGCCTTGGACCGCGTGGGCGGCGACGAGAGCCTGCTGAAGGAGGTCGCCGGCTTCTTCCTCGAAGATGCGCCGCTGCTCATGCAGTCGATGGAAACAGGCCTGGAGGAACGCGAGGCCAGAGCGGTGGAGCGGGCGGCTCACAGTCTGCGGGGGCTGGCGTCGAATTTTGAAGCGCGGCAGACGGTCGAGGTGGCCCTGGCCATCGAAGAAGCCAGCGCCCGCGAAGATCTGGAGGCGGCGTCCGGCCGATTGGACCGGCTGAAATGCGAACTGGAGCGCGTCACCACCGCGCTGGAAGCCTTCCGGAAGGCTTAGGCGCGACGGGTGGTCGAAAAGGTCGAAGGTCGAAAAGGCCGGAAGTGCGGTGTCGATGTTCGGCCCGGGGGCTGTTTTTCCGGCCCTTTCGGACCTTCGGCCCTTTCGACCTTCGACCCCTGGCCTCGGTGTCGCAGAATCGCCGTCGCTGGTTTAGTGACTTTCGATCGGCAGCTCGCAGGCGGCCCACTGGCCGAAGTTCTCTTCGACTTCGACCCGCAACGTGGAGAGTTGGCGGCCGTGCGGATGGCCGCGAAGTGTGCCCAGCAGTTCCTGGCCGATCCACCAGGCGATGCGCTCGGCCGTCGTGTTCTCGATCGGCAAGAGCACGCAGTCTTCGCGCGGAAAGACCCAGCGGCGGTCCTCGAACGTCGCCGTCACCTCGTGCTCGCCGGCAGCGACGTGGATGGCCGTGTGCTGTGTCGGCAGGAGCACGCGGTGGTCGAGCGCATCGACAATCGCCTGAAGTGCGTCGCGCAGAGCAATGAAGTCGAACACGTAGTGGTTCTCGTCCAGCGGGCCGACGACTTCCACGGCGGTCCGCCAGTTGTGCCCGTGCAGCCGCTCGCAGATGTTTCCTGCGAACGTGATGAAGTGGGCCGCGCTGAACACGAGGTGGTCCTTCGTGACGCGGACGCGATACTGCTCGCTGGACATGGCGCTCTCCCTCTCGTACAGCAAGCGTCCCGCTTGCTCCCGGTTCAACGACTGTCGAGGCCACCCCCCTCGAATCCTCCACGGCCTCCGCACAAGCGGGACGCTTGTGCTACGACTCTTACCGCGGCAGCGCGTCAGAAGTGGAAGCCCGTCACGCGCTGCACCGTCGTGAGGCATACGACAGCCTGCAGAGTGAGCAGCCATATCCACCCGCGGCGCGACAGTCCCGGCGCACTGCCCGGTGTGCTTGCGGGAACCAGTACCGCAGCAGCCGCGAGCCACGCAGACCACGGCTGGATGACGAGCCACAACCGCGCCGCTTCACCCATGTTCTTACCCGACAGCCACAGAATCCCGAGCACGATCGCACATGCGAGGGCCGCGGGACGCAGCGCGCGCAGCCGGGCATCGGGATTCCGCAGCGACCGCCACAGCCCGACCGCGGCGGCGACGGCCAGCGGTGCGCCAACGGCGAACGTGAGCTCCACCGGATTCACCAGCAGCCATTTCCAGTACGTGCGCGCGTACTGGGGTTGTTCGTAGAAGGCGGCGTGGTTCTCGAGGTTCAGCCACCACACCAGCGGCAGATTCAGCCCGTAAACCAGCCACAACCCGAGGACCGGCGTCACGAAGCCCGCGGCGGCGCCGGCGGCCGGCCGCAGCATCGCGCGCAGCGTGCAGCCCCAGCCTTCGGTCTGCGACCCGCGACTGCGGCCCTCGAAGACCGCGGCCAGAACTCCGGCCAGCGCCACCGGCAACAACGCGAGACTGAAAAACATTCCGAGCCACAACACGACACCGGCAGCGACTCCGCGCACGATCGATCTTCGACCGCACGCTTCGAGCCACAACCAGAGAAACGCCAGACCGACAAACGGATACAAGGCATCGGACTTCGGCAGAAAGATCGACAGCGCCGGCACCAGCGGCCACAAGCACGCCGCCCGCCACGCCGTCGCCCGGCTGAACGATCGCCGCACCAGCAGGAACAACGGCCCCACCGTTGCCGCGCCGGCAAAGCCGGTCAAGAGAATTGCCAGCCACAGGGCCGCGCGGTCGGCCTCGCTGAGGGGAACCCGCGGCGTCAGGTAGACATCGACGGCGTCGAAGCCGTCGTCGACCGGTGGTGGAGTGACTCCGCGCACCAGCCGCGTCAGCAGCCGCGATGCCGACGTGTCATTCAGCAGCAGGCGGTGCAGCACGATCAGGCCCGGCGGGTGGGTGCCGACGTGCAGCAGGTCCCCTTCACGCATCCGCGCTTCGTATCCGCGCAGCAGTGTCGCGACGTCGGGCACGTCCTCGCGGGCGATGGCAAAGTATCCGGATGCCCCGCGGGAGTAGAGGATGATCGGCGCCGCGTCCCATCCGTAAGAGGCCGGCGCCGCCTGCCGCACGGAACTGACGACGGCGAACCCGGCCGCCGTCAGTGCCAGCACCCAGCCGGCCGTCTCGGCCCGTGAATGCTGGTCCGACATCCGCCGCGCGCCCAGCCAGCAGAAGCCCACGTACAGCGCCAGCGACAGCGCAGCCGCGGCAATGCCGGAAACCAATTCGGCTGCGCGGCCTTCGCCGCCGTACCGGATCCGCAACCAGGTCCACTCACCGGGAACACCGAGCGGCACGCCACCGGCCCACAACACGAGCATGCAGGCTGCCGCGAGCAGTGCTGCGAGCGTCAGCAGGCGTCGTGCGGACATCACGTCCCCCAGCCGCAGGCGAATTCGCGCAAGGCCGCCGACAGAACCGGCTGCGGGCACGACCAGACCAGGAAGAACAGGGCTTCCCGGACGGCGCGTTCCGCCGGATGCCCGGCCGCGAAGCCGGCGCCCTTCGACGCCGCGAGGTAAGCCTGTGTTGCACGCAGCACCAGCGAGTTGGCGCGATGGCGGATAGATTCGATTGTCAGCCGGGCGTCAGGAGTCGCGTCGCACCCCCCCTGGCCCCCCCTTAGTAAGGGGGGGAAAGGAACCGTGGCGGCAGTGAGAACATCGCCTTCGAGGGTGCGATGCTCCGCGAGCAGCGGCTCGATCGTCTCGGCCAGTTGGGGACGGCGCTCCGCTTCGTCCTGCATTCGCGCGAGCGCAGCCGCGGCTGCGCCAACAGCCAGCGAGGACGTCGTCAGCGAACCCGCGCCGCCGCCGCTGCCACGCTTCATCACGTCCTCCACCGGTCCGGCGATCGACAGCCGTCGCGGGACGTGCACGTGCTCGAGACGAATCGAGCCCGTCTGGGAGGCATTCAGCGCCAACAGCCGCGGCGGCTCGAGCTGCGTCACGCCCTCGGACGCGGCGGGCAAGGCAACGAGCACCTGACGGCCGTCGCTGCACGTCCCGCCTGTGACGACGTAATCGGCGAATGTCGCGCCCGTGACCCAAGGCACGGTTCCATCGAGCACAAAGCCTGCGGCGGTTTCGCGCACCGCGACGGACGGCTTGCTCAGGTGCTGCCGCGACGTCGTCAGATGCGACACGCCGACGGTGGCGAACAACTCGCCGGTGCACAGCGGCGGCAGGAGTTCGGCTTTGAGTTCCTCGTTGCCGCAGCCGGCGATGCGCTGGCAGGCCCCATTCCGCTGGGTGAGGACGAACGCGGTGACCAGACACGCCACCGACAGTTCGCGATAGCCGAGCATCAGTTCGCGACCGTCAATCTCGCTGCCCCCGTAGGCGCGCGGAATCACCCAGCCCAGCACTCCGGTGTCGGCCAGCAGGCTGAACTGCCGCGCAGGCCAGGCGGCGGCCGGCGGCTCCAGTTCGCCAGTCAATTCGGAAAGCCGCCGGAGCAGCGAATTGAAGGCGGGGCCGGCAAACGTCGCGCCGGGCAGGTGCGGGCTGTGGAAGTCCATGGCCATTCGATTCTAAAGCGGCCGCGGCGAAGTGCCTACTGCGCTGGGCATCTGCTATCATGGCTCGTCATGCGGATTCGAACAGTTGCCGTTGCGATTCTCCTGTCAGCCGCTTTGCAGGCGGCCCGGGGAGACGACCGCGCGCGGGTCGATTACCTCCGCGAGATCAAGCCACTTCTGGCGCGGCGCTGCGTGACGTGTCATGGCGCCGTGCGGCAGGAGTCTGGTCTGCGGCTCGATGCGGGGTCGCTGGTGCGTCAGGGCGGCGATTCCGGGGCGGCCGTGGTCCCGGGCAAGCCCGAGGAAAGCCTGCTGATCGAAGCCGTCACCGGTGCGGGCGGGTTCCCGCTGATGCCCAAGGAGGGCGGCCGGCTGACGGACGAGGAGATCGACCTTTTAGGGCGTTGGATCGCCCAAGGCGCATCTTCGCCGGCGGATGAGCCGCTGCCGGCCGACCCCCGCGAGCACTGGGCCTTCCGTCCGCCGGTCCGCCCGTCTGTGCCCGCGGTCACCGCCGCCTTTCCCCCCCTTACTCAGGGGGGGCCAGGGGGGGTCCGCAATCCGCTAGACGCCTTCGTCGAAGCGCGACTGCGTTCCGCCGGAATCGAGCCGGTGGGCGAGGCGCCGCCGCACGTGCTGCTGCGGCGGGTCTACCTCGATCTTGTGGGCCTGCCGCCCACAGCCGACGAACTGCGGGAGTTCCTGGTGGACGACGCGCCCGACGCCTACGAGCGCGTCGTCGACCGGCTGCTGGCCAGCCCGCATTACGGCGAGCGCTGGGGACGGCACTGGATGGACGTGTGGCGCTACAGCGACTGGTACGGCTACCGGGCGGAGCTGCGCAACAGTGCCCGGCACATCTGGCGGTGGCGCGACTGGATTGTCGAGTCGCTCAACGAGGACAAGGGCTACGACCGGATGGTCGTGGAGATGCTAGCCGCCGACGAGCTGGCCCCCACCGACCACGACGCGCTCCGGGCGACCGGCTTCCTCGCCCGAAACTATTTCAAGTTCAACCGACACACGTGGCTGGACGAGACGGTCGAACATACGGCAAAGGCGTTTCTGGGCGTCACGCTCAACTGCGCCCGCTGCCACGATCACATGTACGATCCGATTCCCCAGCGGGAGTATTACGCCTTCCGGGCGATCTTCGAGCCGCACCAGATCCGCACCGACCGCGTCCCCGGGCAGAGCGATCCTCTACAGGACGGCCTGCCGAGGGCGTACGACGCGGACCTGGAGGCGCCGACGTATCTGTTCGTCCGCGGCAACGACAAGGAGCCGGACAAGGAGCATCCGCTGACGGCTGCCGTGCCCGCCGCGTTGGGTGGCGAATTGGGCGTGCAGCCTGTCGCGCTCCCGCCGACGGCGGCCTATCCCGGCCTGATGGAGTTCATTCAGCGGGAGGAAGCGGCTGCAGCCCAGCGCGAGCTGGAGGTGCGTCGTGCGGCCATGGACGAAGCTCTCGCGGCGGCCAGCGCCGCTCGCGAGGCTACGTCGGCGTCAGATCAACCGGTGGCCGCGCCGCGGCCTGGGGACAAGCCGGTGTGGGCCGAGCCGGTGGATGTGGCTCTCTCAGACGCTGAATCCGCGCTGAACACCGCAGCAAAACGTTTCGCCGCAGCCCAGTCGCAGCGCGAATCCGTCGACGCTCGGATTGCCGCCGACGAAGCGCGGTATGCCACACCGCCGGTAGCGGACGCCGACGCGCTCGCACTCGGAGCGGCGCGGATCGAGCGCACCGCAGCCGTCCGTGCGGCAGAGGCCGCGCTCGCCGAGGCTGTGCTGTCGCTGGCCCGCCTCGAACGAACGGCGCCCGGCGATGCGAAAGAGCGCCCGAAGCACGAGGCCAGGCTCGCCGCCGCCCGCAAAGAACTCGATGCGGCGCGAAAGGCCCTCGACGCCGCAACGAAAGCGGCCCAACAGAAGAACGCCGAGTATTCATCCTTCAGTCCCAAATATCCGACGACCAGCACCGGACGACGACTGGCGCTGGCGCGATGGATCGTCGATGAGCAAAACCCGCTGGCCGCTCGCGTGGCGGTCAATCATGTCTGGCTGCGGCACTTTGGCGCGCCGCTGGTTGAGACGGTGTTTGACTTCGGCCTGAACGGCCGCCCGCCCTCGCATCCGCGGCTGCTCGACTGGCTGGCGTGCGAGCTTGTGCGGGTCGAGAGCGGAGAGTCGAGAGTCGAGGGCCAGAAGCCAGAGGTCAGAGGTCGGAAGTCAGAGGACAGAGATCCTGATGCGGAAGCGATCTCTTCAACCCTCAACCCTCAACCCTCAACCCTCAACCCTCCGTGGCGTCTCAAGCGTCTGCACCGGTTGATCGTAACTTCGGCGGCGTACCGGCGGGCGTCGGCGGCGGGTGAAGATCATCCGGGTTTCACGCTGGACCGCGACAATCGCCTGTTGTGGCGGACGAACGCGCGGCGGATGGAGGCGGAATTGCTGCGCGACAGCGTGCTGGCGGTCGCCGGCGCACTTCAGAGGCAGATCGGCGGCCCGGACATCGATCCCGGCGAGGCCCAGACGCTGCCGCGACGCAGCATTTACTTCCGGCACGCGCCGGAAAAGCACGTGCCGTTCCTGATGACGTTCGACGCGGCGAGCACCAACGAGTGTTACCGACGCGTGGAAACGGTCGTGCCGCAGCAGGCGCTCGCGCTGGCCAACAGCCGGCTGACGCGCGAGCAGTCGCGGCGGCTTGCGCGGCGGCTGCACGGGGAGGTCGGCGGCGAGGAATTGGTCGCGAACGGCTCTGCGGCGCCCCCCCCTGGCCCCCCCTTGGTAAGGGGGGGAACGCCAGGGGCGGAGAATGCCGCGTTCGTGACGGCGGCGTTTGAATCGATACTGTGCAGGCCGCCAGAGGCGGGGGAGTTGGCGGCGTGTCTGGCATTTCTCGAAAGCCAGTCGCATCGGCTCAGCGATTTGTCGCAGCTCACGCCCGGCGGTGGCGGAGCGGCAGAGATTCCGCCGGCGTCCGATGCCCTCCTGCGGGCCCGCGAGAGCCTGGTGCACGTGCTGTTCAACCACAACGACTTTGTGACCATCCGCTGAAGCCCACCGGTTGCAACCGGTGGGCTTGGAGGGAGCCATTCTGATGTCTGCGATTCTCGTCACCGGCGGGTGCGGGTTCATCGGGTCGAATTTCGTTCGCCGGCAGCTCGCCGATTATCCCGACCAGCGGGTGGTCAATCTCGACAAGCTGACCTACGCGGGGAACCCGGAGAATCTCGCTGACCTCGACGACGATCCGCGGTACGTCTTCCGCCGCGGCGACATCTGCAATCGCGAGTTTGTGGACGCGGCGCTGGCCGAGCATGCTCCGGATGCGCTTATCAACTTCGCCGCCGAAAGCCACGTCGACCGCAGCATTCTCGATTCCACACCGTTCGTGCAGACGAACGTCGTGGGCACGCAGACGCTGCTCGATGCCTGCCGGGCGGCCGGCATCGAGCGCTATGTGCAGGTTTCGACCGACGAAGTCTACGGCAGTCTTGGCCGCGATGGCCGCTTCACGGAAGACACGCCGCTCGCACCCAACAGCCCCTATTCGGCGTCGAAGGCCGCGGGCGACCTGCTGGTGCGGGCGTACTGTCACACCTTCGGCTTCCCCGGCATCGTCACGCGCTGCTCGAACAACTACGGCCCCTACCAGTTTCCGGAGAAGCTGCTCCCGCTGTTCATCGCCAATGCGCTTGTCGACCGCGAGCTGCCGGTTTACGGCACCGGGGAAAACGTCCGCGACTGGATTCACGTCGACGACCACTGCCGCGGCATCGATGCCGCGCTTCGCAACGGTCGCGCGGGAGAGGTCTACAACTTTGGCGGCGATGCGGAACTGACGAACCTGGAGCTGACGCGGGCGCTGCTCGCGGTGCTTGGCAAGCCGGAGAGCCTCATCCGCTTCGTGGCGGACCGACCCGGGCACGATCTGCGCTACGCCATCGATTTCTCGAAGGCCGAGCGCGAGCTGAACTGGCGGCCGCAGGTGGATTTTCGCGAGGGCCTGCGGCAGACGGTCGAATGGTACCGCGCCCACGCCGACTGGGTGGAGAAGGTCCGCTCGGGCGAGTACCGGCAGTATTACGAGCGACAGTACGGCAGCCGGCTGGCGACAGCGTGAGCGTCAACGTTTAGCCGCAATGGCGTTCGATTAGCTGCAAGGGCGTGAAAGTGGTTTATGGGTGCCACGGGATGCTCGCATCCGTGCGAGAGCTCAAGTGTGTGCGAATGCTCCTTGAAGCATTTGCTTGCGTGAGAACCACTCGACACTGGCAGGCGAGCTGCCAGTGCCACCCGACCGCGGCTAACCTCTCGAGCGCAAACACAGATTCACGTCGCAATCTCGCGGAGCGCGTGGTCAATGAGCGCCACCGCCGTTTCCGCCTGCGTCTCGTCGATGACCAGCGGCGGGCACAACCGCAACGTATTCTCGCCGCAGGTCAACAGCAAGAGGCCATTGCGGAAGCAGTGCTGAATGACGGCGCGGCATTCGTCGCCGGCCCGCTCTTTCGTCTGCCGGTCGCGGACCAGTTCGACGCCGATCATCAGCCCGCGGCCACGCACATCGCCGATCAGCTCGTGCGCGAGTTTCAGTTCACCCAGGCGGCGCAGGAGCAGTTCCCCAACACGTCGAGCGTTCGCAATCAGTTCCTCTTCCAACAGTGCAATCGTCTCCAGCGCCGCGGCGCAGGCCACCGGGTTGCCCCCGAAAGTGCTGGCGTGTGACCCCGACGGCCAGTCCATCACGTCGGCCCGGGCCACAATCGCGCCCAGCGGCAGACCCGAGGCGATGCCTTTCGCCAGGCAGAGGATGTCCGGCTCGACGCCGAACTGTTCGACCGCGAACATCGTCCCGGTGCGGCCCATGCCCGTCTGCACCTCGTCGACGACATACAGGATTCCGTGCCGTTCGGCGAGCGCCTTCAGTCGCCGGTGAAACTCGGGCGGCGGGACGATGTATCCCCCCTCGCCCTGGATCGGCTCGACGAAGATGGCGGCCACTTCCTCGGGCGGCAGCGAGCGCGCGAAAAGGGTCTCGATGCGTTCGAGGCAGCAATCCAGCGTGAGGTCCTGATCGTCGCACGCAGAGCGATAGGGATTGGGATAATCCACATGCACAATGCCCGGCACGAGCGGACCAAAGCCTCGCTTCTGCACGGATTTGCTGGCCGTCAGCGACAGCGCTCCCATCGTGCGGCCGTGAAAGGCGCCGAGAAATGCGATCGCGTACTGCCGCCCCGTGTGCCGGCGGGCGAGCTTCAGCGCCGCCTCGATCGACTCGGTGCCCGAATTGGTGAAGAAGACGCGCTTGGGCGCTTTCCCCGGTGCGATCTCCGCGAGCTTCTGAGCGAGTTCGATTTCCGGCTCGTAATAGAAATCGGTCCCCGACATGTGCAGCAGCCGCTCCGACTGCTGCGCGACGGCGTCGACCACGCGGGGGTGGCAGTGACCGGTCGAGCAGACGGCGATCCCCGCGGTGAAATCGAGGAAGCGGTTGCCGTCGACGTCTTCGATCATCGCTCCCTGTCCGCGGGCGACGACCAGCGGATACGGCCGCGTGTACGACGGGGACAAAAACTGCCGATCGAGCTCGATCCACCGCCGGGCCTTCGGTCCCGGGAGCGGCGTGTTGATTTCGATCTTTTGTGCGGCGAGCGCCTCGGGCGGCGCAAAGGACTTGAGCATGACAACCTCCCGCGAATTGGAGACGAGCGCGGGGCGACGGCGGCAGGACAGCAGGCCGTCCGAAGGGGCGCTTCAATCATACGCCGCTGGATGTGTTCGGTGGTGAAAAAAAAGCCGTCTCGCTCTCGCGGCCCGGAACATTCGGGACGCGTTGAAGCGAGGCGGCGCTTGTGCCGGTCGGGCACATTGCCAAATCAATCGCCCGAGCCTTTTTTCTCTTTCTTCGGCTTCGGCTCCGGTTTCGCCGCGGCCGGCGGAGCGCTGGGACGGCCCGGTGCCGGCGCGGTCGGTGCGGCTTTCGGAGCGGGTGAGGGTCTAGGGCGCGACTCCGCTGCCGGTGGGTTCGGCCGTACCGGCTGGGCCGGCCGGGCACTGGGCGGCGTCGGCCGTGGACGCTGCTCGATGCCGCCTCGCGGTGCTGGCGCGCGGCGCGCAGCGGGCGGGCTCAAATCCGGTCGCGCCGATCGACGCCGCTCGCCGTCCGGTCTGGCGGAAGCCTCCGGGGGACCGGGAAGATCGGGCACGACGGATCGCGGCGAGCGTCCCCCGGTTCGAGGGTGCCGAATGGGCGGCCGATCAGGCCGGCGGTCAACAGGCGGGCGAATTTCGCCCGGAGGCCGAACTTCGCTCCGGGGCCGGACTTCGCCTCGCGGGCGGATGTCGGCCGGCGAAGTTTCGCCGCGCGGCCGGACGCGGCCGTCGCGATCCGCGGGCTGATCGGGACGCGGTGGCGACGGACGTTCGATTCGCCCCGCATCAGGTCGGCCCACGTCGCGCTCCGACCGCTCCGGAATCCGCGGACGCACTGCGGGCAGGCCACGATCCGGTTGTTGTCCCTCTGGTGCCGGCGGCTGAGTCCGCGGGGTGGGCGTGGGCTGTGTCGGCGTCCGCTCTGCGGGAGTGGGCGCTGTCGGAGCCCGCTCGCCGTCGACGCCAGGTTCGCGACGGGTGGCCGGAGGTTCCGGTTGCCGCGCAACGTCCCGATCGCGACCGGGCAATCTCAGCGCGCCGCGCGAGATCGGTCCACGGCGTCGCGGGGTGTCGGGTGTCGCCGCGGGATCCGGCTGCGCTTCGCCCGGCTGCACGTCGCGCGTCGGCGCGTCCGCTTCGCGTTGGGCCTCGAAGTCGACGCGGCGCTGCGCCAGTTCGCGCAGCTCGCGCACCCTTTGGCCAAGCTCGCGTCGGCGCTCCGGCTCCAGCCGTCTGAATTCGCGCCCGCCGTCGCGGTTTTCGACAACCTCTTCGAGGGGACGGCTGAGCGTGGCGAACCGCGACCAGTCGTCGTCGCGATGGTCCACGGCGAACTGACGCTGCTGATGGTAAGTGCGCGGCGGCCGTGCGTCTTCGTGCCGTGCAAAATACTGATGCCACCCGTGCACCCGCTCGCCGAAGTCGAACCCCTGGCTGCGATAGCGCCAGCTATAGTATGTCAGCAACGGGTCGTAATGGCGGCCGCCGGCATAGAACGCCGCCCACGGGCGAATGCCGTAGCCTGCATAGCGGTCGTCGTAAAAATCCCCGAAGTAGTAATGGTGATACTGCGGACGGACAAACAGGTGCAAGACGAGCGGCCGCACATCGAGCACGACGTTCGGGCGGTGGTAAAACCCGCGCGTCCGATAGATGTCGCGTTCGAAGTACACAGGCGCGAACAGCACGCCGCGGTCGACCAGCTCGTGGTCCCAGTAGCCGTCGACGAAGACGCAGCCGCGCGGCGTCCACACGTAATTGGCCGGCACCCACACCCAGCCCTCATAGGCCGGCGTCCAGTAGCCCGGTCGCCACGCGTAATCCACGTCCTGCCAGATCCAGCAGCCCGGCACCCAGAAATACTCTTCCGAGGGCGCCGGAGAACTCGGCCCCGCTTCCAGTGAGCGCGGCGGCTCGTCGAAGTAATTCAACTCACCCTGGTCGGCAGACGCCCAGAAGCCGGCGATCCACTGCCAGCCGCGCCCGGTACGTGTCCAGTTCCCCGGGACCCACGTGCGGTCGGGCGGGACGTCGCGCCACATGCCGCTGATCCACAGAAAGCCGCTGGCCTCTTCGTCCCAGGACCAGTAGCCGGGAATCCAGATCACGTTGTCCCCTTCGGGCCTGTGCTCGGGAGGGAGCTCGTCGACCGGCTCGGGCGGCTGCTGCGAGATAATGATGCCGGGTTCCGGGTCGGTGGCATAGGGCCTGGCGAATGCCTCGTGCAACGGGCCGCGGGTGCGAATGGTGACTCCGTCGTCCTCGCCCAACGGCCGCGCTGGCTGGCGTTCATCCGGAAGCGGCGGTGGAGCCGAGGGAGGCTGCGCGACTGCCGCCAGCGACGCGGCCGCAATGATCGCTCCTGCCGAAACCCAGCCCAGGGTGCTGATTCGCCTGATCATGGAAGGATGCTCCTCGTCCGCCGACCGCATCGAGAGTCGACAAAACTGGAGCAAACCTTGCGCCACCGTGTGGCTTGAAATCCACAGGACCGACTTTTCGAGACGCACGCGCCAAGCGTTGTCGGAAAACCCTCGCTGCGGCAAACACTAACCCGAAGCGCGAGCGAGGCACGCGGGGGAAACACGTTCTTCCTCGCTCGCGCTTCGGGTTGGTGTGTGTTATCCTACAAAGCCTATGCCGGCTGGCGGGCCTGGATGGTCGCCAGTGCCTCTTCGACGCGCATGCGGGCGTCGCGGGCTTCGAGGATGATCTGGCGAAAAACGTTCGGCCGGGGGATCGCCGCCAGCCGCACCACTTCGACTCCGCGGCCATCCACGACCGACAAGTCGCCCGCCTTGTAGAAGCGATAGCCCGGCGGCTCCTCAATGAGAATGTCGTGGATTTGGCCGAGGGGTACCGCCTTGACGAGTTGCTTCTGCTTTCCAAGCCGCATCCGCCACACCGATACACCCCGGTTCGTCAGCACGTAACGTCGGCCGCCGAACTTCTGCAGCAGGTACACCAGCGCCGCCAGCGGCGCAGCCGGCAGGGGAAACAAGAGGATCGAGGGCTCCAGGCCGTTGATCTTCTGCTTGAGGACGGCGCACAGCGTCAGTCCGCCGAAGAGCACCGCCACGATCACACAGAACCAGCCGTAGTACCGCGTCTGGGGGTCCTCGGCGTCGAACAGCGCCATGGCGCCGAGGATTGCGGCGAGGGTGAGGGCACCCGCAAAGAGGGCGGCGGCCGCCCACGAGTGATACAGCCGGCCCAGCATCCGCCCCAGTCCCCATTCGGCGACGGACGGATACACGAACATAATCACGTTTTCGCGCTGCGGGCTGACCCCGGCGATGGCTTGCAGTAGTACGGGCATGGCGGGAAAACTATCACAGGATCGCGGCAAACGCCAGCGAAGTCAGAGGGGGTGACAAGGTGAGGGGGTGAACGCTGGCGCTGAGATGCTGCGTGCATCGCGACTGCGTGGGGCAAGCCGAAGTAGCGCCAGCCATCACCTTGTCACCTTGTCCCCTTGTCACTCCGTCTCTGATCTGCGCGGGACGTGTTTCATGCTCGAATTGCTCGTGGCATTGGCGTTGTTCGCAGTGGGGCTGCGGCTGTCGGCGTTCTTCAGCGGGTCGGAGACGGGCTTCTACCGCGCCAGCTTCATCCGTGTGAGCATCGATGCCAACGCCGGCGATCGCGTCGCCCAGCGGCTTCTCTGGTTCGCCCGCCATCCCGCGTACTTCGTCGCCACCTGCCTGGTCGGCAACAATGTCGCCAACTATCTGACAACGGTGGCGGTCGGTCTGGCGGCCGTGGCACTGGTGCCGATGCAGTCCGACTGGGTGGAGATTGCGGGGGCGATGCTCATGGCGCCGGTGGTGTTCATCTTCGGCGAGCTGTTACCCAAGAACCTGTATTACCGCGCGCCCCTGTACCACCTTCGCCGCGAGGTCCGCATCTTCAGCGGCTTTTACCGGCTGTTTCTGGTGGTGAGTTTTCCGCTGATCGGCATCAGCAAACTGCTGGAGCGGATCGCCGGTTCGGCCGAGCGGCCCTTGCAGACGCTGCGGGGTCGCAGCCGGCTGGCCCAGCTCCTCAGCCGCGGTCGCGCCGCGGGGCTTCTTACCGAAGTGCAGAGCCGGCTCGTGCACGGGCTGTTGTACACGGCGGCGGAACCGGTCTCCGCCGCAATGACGCCCGCCTCCCGCGTGCTGGGCATGGCCGACGATGCGTCGCGCGCCGAACTGCTCGACTATGCGCGGCGGTACGGTACGGCGGCCGTGATGCTCCGCCGCGCGGGGACCGAGGACGAGTGGTACGCGTATGTTCGCGTGGCCGATCTGGCGGTGACGCAGCGCCCGCTGCGGGCGCTGGTGCGGACGATGCCGACGATCGATCCCCGCGGGAGCAAGCTCGAGGCGCTGCTGGCGTTGCGTGAAGCCGGCGCGACCCACGGCGTCGTGGCCTCCGGCGACGTCGCTCGCGGCGTAGTGAGCGACCGTGGACTCGTCGAGGGCCTGTTCCGGTCTTCGGCCGCTCTCGCCGGCCGCCCGCCGTATGTTGTCCCGGCCGGGCGGTGAGGCGTCAGGTCTCCTCCACGACGCGCTTGATGATGACCGTGCCCGCGTCGTCGACTTCCCAACGAAGGTCGTACCGGATCGACAGCAGATCCAGCACAACGTCAGTCGGTAGCCCGCCCGGACGTGTGGCAAACGAGATCTGCAGTTTCGGCAGTTTCGGATCCTGGTCAAGTCGCATCGAAAGCTGCATCGCCGAGGCGATGAATTCGACTGTGTGCTCGAGCGGCAGGTCGACGCACTCGAGATCGAGCGGTTCCTGAAGACGCCCGGCGACGGCCACCGGGCATTTGCGGCGACGCTCGTCGCGAGTCTCGATCAACCGGCGAAATGTTCTGACGGCGCTCTGTTCCCCGACATAGATAGCATAGCCGTCGGTGTCCCAATCCAGCTCGAGCTGAGTCGCCAATGCGTCGAGCACGTCGCGGAGCGGCTTCAAATCGATCTTTGAATTGAGCTTGCGGACGCGGAATTCTCCGCGCGAGAGCAGGATCTGGACGCGGTATGCGGCGCCCAGGAACTCAAAAGCATCGACGACGGGCTGCTCGACGAATTCGATCGTGAGCTTTCGGCCGACGACAGGTCGAAGCCCCCCGGGAAGCAACTTGCCCCAGTTCTTCTCGAGTTGCTGAAGGCGCTTCTCGCGCGCCGCAACAATCTCGTCGCGGTCCTCGGCCTTTGCTGCCGCGGGTGCCGGCTCCGCGCTCCACGTTTCATCACTCCAGACCAGGGCCAGCAGCGCGACAGCAAGGCACGCGAAGCGAGACGGTTTCATGGCAATACTCCCGGCCCGCAACTCTGAACGAAGTAACCGTTCACAGACTACGCCCGGGCGCGACCGCAGTCAAACCGTGGTGGGGCGCTTGTGACGATTCACGTTCTACGGCAGCAGCGCCTGAATCTCGTCCGGCGTGAAGCGCTGCTTCAGCCGCGCGCCGAGCTGTGAGACGATGCGGGCCGCGGCGTGCGAGGCGAGGTGGCCGGACTGCTTCCACGACAGGCCGTTGGTGATGCCGTACAACAGGCCCGCCGCGTACATATCGCCGGCGCCGGTGGTGTCGATCGCTTCGGTGGGTACGCCTTCGATCGGAATGGCTTCGCCCTCGTGCATCAAAATCGAACCGTTCGGTCCCAACGTCAGCGCGACGTTGTCCGCGTGGCGGTGAATCGCGCCGGCGCAGTCGATGGGGTCCTGCCGGCCGGTCAGGCTGCGGGCCTCCTCCAGATTGCAGAACAACAGATCGACCGGGCCTTCGATCAGCCGGTGGAACTCCTCGCGGTGGTTCTGAATGAGAAACGGATCCGACACCGTGAACGCCACCTTGACGCCGTTGTTCTTCGCCAGCTCGATCGCGCGCAGGGCCGCCGCGCGCGTGTCGGCGCCGGCGAAGAGGTAGCCCTCGACATAGACGAACTTGGCCCGGACAATTTCGGCTTCGCTGATGTCGCCGGGGCCGAGCGTGGCCGAGACGCCCAAGTGCGTGAGCATCGTCCGCTGGGCGTCTTCGGTGATGAGCACCACGCAGGTGCCGGTCGCGCCCTCGGCTGGCGGGACTTCGATGGCCACGCCCATCCGCCGCAGGTCGTCCAGGCAGAACTCGCCGTTGTCGTCGCGGCCGACTTTGCCGGCGTAGGCGGCTTTGCCTCCGAAGTCGGTGACGCCGATGACGGTGTTCGCGGCCGAGCCCCCGGCCGAGCGGTGCAGGGGTGCGCCTTCGATTTCGGCCAGCACGCGGCGCTGCGTCTCGTCGTCGACGAGCGTCATCACGCCCTTGGTGAACCGCAGCCGCTCCAGCGTCGCGCCGTCGATCTGGGCTTCGATATCGAGGAGGGCGTTTCCCACGCCGTAGACGTCGTAATTCGGCATCACCGTCTCCCGTCCAAAGGCGGGGGCTGTCATAGCGGGCTCCACTGCGTAGTACAAGCCCACCGGTTCGGGCCGGTGAGCCTGGTCGCGGCAGCGGCGACAGCCGCGGTAGGGTGTAGCTGTGGGCGTAAGCCCGCAGAAGGCGATTCAACTGGAAAGTAGAGCCGCGAATGCGGCGGCAGCAACGGATAACGGGATTCGTCTGGGGATTTGGGAGACGCGAGAACGGCGGCAGTGCTGTGGTGGTTTCCCGATTGCAGTTGTACCTAACAAACCCCATGCGTTGCTGCCGCCGCGGTCGCGGCTCCGGTTTCCTGGAAACCCGATTCTGCGGGCTTACGCCCGCAGCTACATGCTCCCGCCGCTTGCGCGGCTCAAAATGGATTCCTTCCGCCACCATTTAGCCGATATTAGCCGATACGTGCCCTTGGGCATTTCGCTGCATCGAGAGTTGACGGATGGCGGGCCGGCCGCCATTGTGGGGCGACCACGCCAGTTTCGACACTTGCAGGCGAAACGGAGCATCGCCGCCGGTGCGCAATCGAGAACGGATTTCGAAAACGCTCGACGCTCTGCAGGAGGGACTGTTTCCGTTCCTCGAGCGCGAGATGAAGACGGTGTACCGCGACCGCTGGCACGATGCGGCCGCCGAGAGCTTCCGCAAGGGCCGCTCGGCCACGCAGCCGGCCGCCGGCGCCGTGCGCTGGGATGCGCACTCGATCCTCACCGTCATGTGGGACCAGTGGAACAACGTGTTCCGGAACTCGCTGGGGCAACTGGAGCGGAACTTCATCAGCGAGCTCCGCGAGTTCCGCAACCGCTGGGCGCACCAGGCCGAGTTCGACTTCGCGGATACCTATCGCGTGCTCGACAGCGCGCAGCGGCTGCTCGCTGCGGCGGGATCGGAACACGCGGCCTCGGTTGCCCGCGACAAGGCGGAACTCTTGCGCCGCGAGTACGACCGCGAGGCGCGGGCCGCGTATCGCCGCGCCCGGCAAAAGCGGCAGATCTGGCAGGACGTGGCGATCTACATGCTGTGCTGCTCGGCCACGGTGTTTGCGATTTTGCAGTCGTTCGGCTGGAGGGCCTGGTTCATGGCGTTGTTCGTGAGCGCCGTGTTCACGTATCTTGTCTTCCAGCGGCTGGCCGCGCCGGCGCCGGTGTTCTCGGGCGCCCACGAATGCGAGGGCTGCGGGAAGATCATCTACAGTGAACTCTGCCCGTACTGCCAACCGCGGAGCGAGCCCGCCTAGCCGCGACGGCATTGCGTTTAGCGGCGGTATCGCGTTGAGCCGCGACTCGCCAGAGGAGCGCTGATTCGATGAACCAACACATGATTCATGTCGCAGAGCGCTCCTCTGGCGAGTCGCGGCTAAACCTCCGGCTGGTGGTGATACTGCTGTTTGCCCTGTGGACGAGCGCGGCCGCGGCGCAGGAGTGGACGCGGTTTCGCGGACCAAACGGCTCCGGCGTCAGCGAGGCGAAGACCATACCCATCCGCTGGACGGAGAAGGACTATCGCTGGCGGGTGCCGTTGCCGGGTGTGGGCCATTCCAGTCCCGTCGTCTGGGGCTCGCGGGTTTTTCTCACCACCGCCGACGAAGACACCGGCCGCCGCACGGCCTTGTGCCTGCGAGCCGAAGACGGGTCGCTCGTATGGACCCGCGATTACGACACCAGCACGCACCGCCGGCACCAGCTCAACAGCCTCGCTTCGTCGACGCCCGCCGTGGATGAACAGCGGGTGTATCTCTTGTGGGCGACGGATGCGGAAATCTTCGCCGGCGCGTTGGACCACGAGGGCAATCCCTTGTGGCGTCAGAAGCTGGGCGAGTATCGGGCGTCGCACGGGGCCGGAGTCTCGCCGATCATCCACGAAGACCTCGTGATCGTCGCCATGGAAAGTCAGGCACCGGGCGGACTGATAGCGCTCGATGCGGAAACCGGACACATCCAGTGGACGGTGCCTCGCGACACGAAGGTTTCGTACTCGACGCCCTGCATCTACCGCGGCGCCGGCGAACCGGCCATCATCGCCACGAACTGGGAGCACGGCATCACGGCTTTCGAGCCGCGCACCGGCCGCATTCGCTGGACCATCGACGTGTTCGACAAGGATCACGTCGAAACGTCGATCGGCTCGCCCGTGATCGCGGGAGACCTGGTGCTGGGCACGTGCGGCTGGCTGGGCTACGGGACGCAGACGATCGCCGTCCGCCCGTCGCGCGACGAAGCGACTGCCCGGGAAGTCTGGCGTGCGGAGCGCGGCGCGCCGCTGACGACGACTCCGCTCGTCGTCGGCAACCTGGTCTTCCTGTGGGCCGACAACGGCATCGTCACGTGCGTGGATGCGACCAGCGGCCGAATGCACCCGCGGCAGCGCGTGGGCGGCACGTTCTACGGTTCCCCTGTGGCCGCGGCCGACGCCGTGTACTGCCTCTCGGTGGACGGCGAGGCGGTCGTGCTCAAGGCCGATCCGACGGCGGAGGTCATCGCCCGCAATCCTCTCGGCGAGGGCAGCCACGCGACGCCCGCGATCGCCAATGGCGTGATGTATCTGCGAACGTTTTCGCACCTGATGGCCGTCGGCGATGCGCCGTGAGAGCGAAACCGGCACGTCCAGCTCGTTGAGTGGAGCCGCGGCGACAAATCAGGCGGAGCGGGTTAGCTCGCGGAAGCGCTCCAGCAGGTCCCGCGTGACGGGGCCGGGGCGG
>JAHWKJ010000250.1 GCA_019347905.1 Planctomycetota bacterium | reverse complement strand
TCGCCGTCGGTGTCTTCGAGCACGTCGATGCGGTCACGTCCCGGGCGGTCCGCCGGGGCCGCGTACGGATATTCGACCGAGCCCGCGACCCACAGCCGTCCGCGGTCATCGAAGGCCATGTTCATCGGCTTCTGAATATCCGGTTCCGCCGCGACAAGCTGCATCTCGAAGCCCGGCGGCAGATGAAATCCATGCCGCTCGTCCTCCGGCGAGCGCGGCGGCGTCGTCCGCACGAGTGCCGCAAACGGATCTTCAGCCGCCGCAACAGCACAAGGGACGACAGCACAGATGAAGGCGAGTTTTGACGCAAAGGCGCAAAGGCGCGAAGGCTCGCAAAGGTCGGGCTTGTGCATGTGGCTGTTCATTCGAGTTGAGAGTTCGATTAGGACGTGACCAAATCGAGAGCCGGGCCGTGCCGGCCGGCTCCTCGTCTTCTTCTTTGCGTGCCTTTGCGCCTTCGCGCCTTTGCGTCGAAAAGCTTCTCGTTCATCCCGCGGGTTGCCCGTCGGCGCCTTCGATGGCGAAGTGCTCCACGAGCTCGTCGAAGTCGCCGCGGGCGACGTGGATGATGCCGTCGCCCTGGTTCACCAGCGGGTTGTTGGTGTGGCCGATGACTACTCCATCGTGCGGGGCGGTCACGTCCATGCGGTTGTCTCCGAAGGCGTCGGCGATGGTCCCCAGAGTCTGACGATGACGCACGGGTTCCCCCAGCTCGACCGCCAGGTGCAGGATGCCGCTGCGGCGGGCGCGGACCCAGCGGCTGTCGGCCAGTTCGATCGAGGGTTTCCTGGGAGCGGTCGCCCCCCGCCGCATGCCGAGCGCGGCCAATACCCGCAGTACGCCTTTCGTGCCCAGGGCAATCGCCGGCTCGTCGAACCTGAGCGGCTGCCCGCCCTCGTACAGCAGCACGTGAATGCCCTGCTTCGTCGCGGCCTCGCGCAGCGAGCCGTCCCGCGTGTCGGCGTGCATCATGACCGGCGCGCCGAACGCCTCCGCACACCGCCGGGTTTCGGAGTCGCCGAGGTTCGTCCGAATCTGCGGCAGGTTGGCGCGATGGTTCGATCCCGTGTGCAGGTCGATGCCATGGGTGCAGCCCCACACGACCTCCTGCATGAACAGGTTCGCCAGCCGCGACGCCAGCGACCCGCGCGAGCTGCCGGGAAAGCTGCGGTTGAGGTCGCGGCGGTCGGGCAGATACCGCGACTGGTTCATGAATCCGAAGACGTTGACGATCGGCACGGCGATCACCGTGCCGTGCAGCCGCGCGGGATTCAAACGGTCCATGACGCGACGGATAATCTCCACACCGTTGATTTCGTCGCCGTGCACGGCCGCGCTCAGCCAGACGCGCGGCCCCGCTTTCGTGCCATGCACGACTTCGATCGGCAGCGAGAGCCACGTTTCGGTGGGCAGCCGCGAGACGGGGATTTGGATCCGCTGCCTCTCGCCCGGGCGGACGGTCGAGCGGTAGATCTCCAGCGGAGGCATGAGTGGGAGGAAGCTGTGCTTGCGCCGTTTTCGATTCGGTCTGTTGCGTTTCGCCGCCGGGCTTGCCCGGCACGTCGAGCGCTTCAACTCACGTCCGATGCGGCCCGCGAGCGGGTCGGCGAAATGGACCAGCCGAAGATTTGGCGCGACGCTGTGCTACACGACCTTCGTCACACCCGGCACGGGGATGGGGTAATGGCCGTCGGGGCCGGGGAGCGTGGGCGGTTCGGCGTCCCAGGCGAACTGCTTGGGCATGATGCTGTGCTCGCTGTGCAGCGCTTCGTCCCAGGTGATGATCTTGCCCGAGTACGTCGCCATGCGGCCCATGATGGCCACCAGCGTGCTCTTTGCCCCGTACTCGCCTTCGTTGTAAGGCGTGTCGTTGCGGATGGCGGCGAACAGGTCGTCGTGCTCCTGCTGGTAGGGGTTCGGGCTTTTGCCCTTGAACCGCCACTTCTCGCCGGAGTTGGTCGCGATGCTCGAACCGCTGATGTTCGCCACGCCCTGCGAGCCGTGCGCGTGCTCGCTGACGCTGTTCCAGCAGTTGCGGATGTGGCGGCACTCGCTGAACATCCACGAGCCGTCGGCGAACTCGTACTGCACGTTGTGGTGGTCGAAGATTTCGCCGTATTTCGACTCGGTGCGGACTTCGCGGCCGCCCATGCCGTTCGCCTGCACGGGATAGGCGTCCTTCACCCAGCAGCCGACGTCGAGGTTGTGGATGTGCTGCTCGACGATATGGTCCCCGCAGAGCCAGTTGTAGTAGTACCAGTTGCGCATCTGGTACTCCATTTCGCTCTGGACCTGCTCGCGAGTGACGCGGGGGTCCCACACGCCGCCGCCGTTCCAGTAGACGCGCAAGGCGATCACGTCGCCGATCTCGCCGTTCTTGATGCGGTCGATCGTTTCGAGGTACGTCTCTTCGTGGTGCCGCTGCAGGCCCACGCCGACCTTCAGGTTCTTGGCCTTGGCCTCTTCGACGGCGGCGAGCACCTGGCGGACGCCGGGCGCATCCGTGGCAACGGGCTTCTCCATGAACACGTGCTTGCCGGCCTTCACCGCGGCCTCGAAGTGGATCGGCCGGAAGCCCGGGGGCGTGGCGAGAATGACCAGATCGACGCCGCTGTCGATCACCTTCTGGTATGCGTCGAAGCCCGTGAACCGCCGCTCCTCGGGCACGTCGACCCGCTCCTTCGCGCGGTCGCCCATCGCCGCGTGTATGCCGCGCAGGCTGTCGTTGAGTCGGTCGTCGAAGGCATCGGCCATGGCCACCAGCTTCACCGGCCCGGTCGTCGACAGGGCTTGCGCCGCCGCTCCGGCGCCGCGGCTACCACAGCCCACGAGGCCCACGCGAATCGTCTCATCGTTGCCGGCGTAGGCACCGTGGGCGGCGCGATAGCCGGACAACATGGTCGCACCGATGGCGGCCGCGCCGGCCGTCCTCAGGAACTCGCGTCGCGAGGCGTCGTTCGTGGGCATGAAGGCATCTCCGGGTCGGATGTAAAAAGGGGTCGAAAAGGTCGAAGGGGTCGAAGGTCGAAAGGGCCGGAGGATGATACAGGGGCGGTTGGTATCGATGTCGGAAGATCGAGTGGCTGAGTGCGAGAGAACGGCAGATTCGTCCTTCTGTTCCGGCCCTTTCGACCTTCGACTATTCGACCTTAGACCCCCTCCGCCCGCCTACTGATACGTCTCCAAATCCTTCGGCAGCGGCACCAGCTTCAGCTTCGTCTGTTCTTCTTCGCTGGGGACGCGCAAGGGGCGAATGATACGGAAGCCGACGAACACGGCGTCGGTGTGGTACCACACGCTTTGCGGAAGCTGCGGATCCTGGGCCTTCCAGTCCTTATGAGAGGCCAGGCGAGCTGCGCTGCGGAGCAGCTCCGGCTCGTCGTACCACGAGCCGCCGCGCGCCACCCGCGGGTAGAGCGTGTTCGGCACATTGATCGGACTGCCGGCGACCTTGTCGTTCGCGAACGTCGCATAGAAATTCGGGTCGTACTGGTCGAGGCACCACTCGGCCACGTTGCCGTGCATGTCGTATAGACCCCACGGGTTCGGCTTCTTCAGCCCGACCTTGTGGTAATTGACCTCGCGGTCTTCACCGGCGTTCTCGAAGTGCCATGCGTACTCGTCGAGCTTCGACGGATCGTCGCCGAACGAGTAGGCGGTCGTGGTGCCGGCGCGGCAGGCGTACTCCCATTCCGCCTCGGTCGGCAGCCGGTAGAAGTGGCCCGTCTTCTCGCTGAGCCAGCGGCAGTAAGTCTTGGCGGCAAGCTGAGTCATGCAGATGGCCGGATAGCCTTCGTGGCCGCTGCCGAAGGTCATATCGGTGTAGGGCTTGGTGGGGCGGGTGACGGCGTCGGCCACTTCATCGCGCGGCGTGGACTTCTCGCCCAGCAGTTTCCGCCGCTGGATGTCGAGGTTGAAGCTCCAGATGTCGTAGGCGTCCCAGGTGACCTCGTGCTTGCCCATCCAGAACGGCTCGATCTTCACCCTGTGCTGCGGGCCTTCATCTTCCTTGCGGCCCTTTTCGTCCGGGGGGCTGCCCATGAGAAACTCGCCGCCGGGAATCGGCACCATGTCGAATGTGACTTCGGTGCCGGAGATCTCATCGGTATATGGCTTCATTTCCGCTGCCGACTTCGCCTCGGGCGAAGATTTCTCAGAAGCGGAAGCGGCGGCGGCCCACAGGGCAAGACAAACGACGGCTTGCGTCAATCCCCGCGGGCGAAATACGCTGGACATGGAAAGATCACTCCGGATTTCGACACATGCACGGCCTGTTGGCGCTCATCGGTCTGCTGGCGACAACCGCGCCCGACGGCGATATCCCACCCACCGGCCGGCTGGATCGCTTTGAATACGTCCAGCGGCAGATGGGCGTGCCGTTCGGAATTTCATTGTATGCCTCGTCCGAAGCCGACGCAAACGCGGCCGCCAAAGCCGCTTTCGCCCGCGTCAAGCAGCTCAACAGACTGTTGAGCGATTACGAACCGGACAGCGAGCTGATGCGGCTCGGGCGGACTTCCGGTCCGGGAAAGCCGGTGCCGGTGAGCGATGAGCTGTTCTTCATGCTCCGCAAATCGCAGGAGCTGTCGCGGCGATCGGACGGGGCCTTCGACGTCACGGTGGGGACGCTGGTGAAGTTGTGGCGCAAAGCCCGCCGCACCGGCAAGGCGCCCGATCCCGCGACTCTCGCCGAAGCCCGCAGCCGCGTCGGCTGGGAATTCGTGCGGCTCGATCCCGAGAAGCAGACGGTGGAACTGTTGAAGCCCGGCATGCAGCTCGATCTGGGCGGCATCGCCAAGGGCTATGCGGGCGACGAGGTGCTGCGCGTGCTGAAGGAGCAGGGCATCGAGCGGGCGATGATCGACGCCGGCGGCGACATCGTCGTGGGCGAGCCGCCGCCGGGCAAAGAGGGCTGGCGCATCGGCATCGCCCCCCTGGCGGCCGACGAGGAGCCTTCCGAGTACCTGATCCTGAAAAACGCCGCGGTCGCCACCTCGGGAGACGCCTTTCAATACGTGGAGCTGGAGGGAATCCGCTATTCTCACATCCTCGACCCGAAGACCGGCCTGGGCCTGACGAAGCGCTCCAGCGTCACGGTGATCGCCCTCGACGGTGCCACCGCCGACAGCCTCGCGTCGGCCATCAGTGTGCTGGGGCCGAAGAGGGGCCTCAAGTTGATCGAACAATACGAAAATGCCGCCGCACTCATCGTCGCAGAAAGCGACGAGGGCCGCCCAGTCGCGTCGGCCTCCAAGAGAGTTGATTCCTATCTGGAACGCTCAAAGTGAAGTGCCGCAGCTCTCAACAAGAATGCTGTTGAACAGGAGATAACGGAGATAACGAAGATCAGAGATTCTATCTTGCTCCGTTTCCTTCGTTAGCTCTCGTTCAATTCTCGACGCTGGCCGAAACGCTGCGGGCTGTCGCGTGATCCCAGGTCCGGAGATGGCGAGATGCAAGACGAGCAACTGTTGGACGTACTACGTGAGATTCGCGACGAGTTGCGGATGATCCGCGCGGAATCGAGGGAACTCAGCGAGAAGAACGCCCAGCAGTATCAGGAAGCAAACCTTCAGGCAATGGCCGACAGCCGGAAGTGGAACGTCTACTGGTTTCTCTACGGACTTGCGCTTGTGGCGACCGTTTTGGCGGTGGCTATCTTTCGGAAGGCACTCGTAGGATAGTACGCAAAGTTCTTCCATTAGATCTGCTACGTCAAACAGATGGTATCGATCTACGACTTCGACGTCGTCGTGATCGGCGCCGGCCATGCCGGATGCGAGGCGGCACTGGCGGCCGCCCGCATGGGATCGCGGACTGCGCTCCTGACGATGAACTGCGACACCGTCGGCCAGATGAGCTGCAACCCCGCCATTGGTGGCGTGGCCAAGGGGCAGATCGTTCGCGAGATCGATGCGCTCGGCGGCGAAATGGGCCGCGTCATCGACGAAACGGGCATCCAGTTCCGCATGCTCAACCGCGGCAAAGGCCCCGCGATGCACAGCCCCCGCGCGCAGGCCGACAAGAAGGCGTACCAGTTCGCCATGAAGCGCCGCATCGAGGAACAGCCGGGGCTGTCGCTACGGCAGGAGATGGTGGAGGAAATCCTGGTCGAGGGACAAGGGTCAAGGGACGAGGGCCAGACGCGGAGGGACGAGGGTCAAGGGACGAGGGTCGAGGGCCAGCAGGAAGCCCCGCCTTCGCTTGCGTCTGGCCCTTGTCCCTTGACGCTCGACCCTCGACCCTCCGTCACCGGCGTCGGTGTCCGCGGTAGCGCCATCTATCGCGCGCCGGTCGTCATCGTCACCACCGGCACGTTTCTGCAGGCCATCATGCACACCGGCGAGGCGAAGACCGCGGGCGGGCGGGCCGGGGAAGGCACCACCGGGACGCTCTCCGACTCCTTCCGCCGCCTGGGGTTCGAGCTGGACCGCTTCAAGACCGGCACGCCCGCGCGGCTCAACGGCCGCACCATCGACTACGCCGCGCTGGAGCGGCAGCCGGGCGACGAACAGCCGGAGCCGTTCTCATTTCTCACCGACCGTATCGACCAGCCGCAACTCGACTGCTGGCTGACGGACACCAACCCGCGGGTCCACGACATCATCCGGGCGAATCTTGACCGCGCCCCCATGTACAGCGGGCAGATCAGCTCCACCGGACCGCGCTACTGCCCGTCCATCGAAGACAAGGTCGTGCGCTTCGCCGAGCGCGACGCCCATCGCATCTTCCTTGAGCCGGAAGGCTTTGGCACGCTGGAGGTGTACTGCAACGGCATCTCGACCAGCCTGCCGCGCGACGTGCAGGACGAGATGATCCGCTCCATCGCCGGACTGGAGCGGGCCGAGATCATGCGCTACGGCTACGCGGTCGAGTATGACTACGCCCCGCCGACGCAGCTCGAACCGTGGCTGGAAACGAAGCGCGTGGCGGGCCTGTACTTCGCCGGCCAGATCAACGGCACCACCGGCTACGAAGAGGCCGCCGGCCAGGGGCTGATGGCCGGCATCAACGCGGTCCTGAAGCTCCGTGGCGAAGAACCACTCGTGCTCGACCGCAGCCAGGCCTATCTGGGCGTCTTGATCGACGACCTGGTGACGCGGGGTGTCGACGAGCCCTACCGCATGTTTACGTCGCGGGCCGAATACCGCCTGCTTTTGCGGCACGACAACGCCAATCGCCGGCTCACGCCCATTGGTCGCCGCGTTGGCCTGGTGAGCGACGAGCGCTGGCAGCGGCTCGAAGGGCTCGAAACGGAGGTCGAGCGGGCCACGAAGCTGATCGCGGCACGGCGGTACCAGGGGCCGACGCTGGAAGAATGGCTCCGCCGTCCCGAGATCGGCTGGGACGAGTTGTGCGCAATCTCGCCCGAGGTGGCGGCACTGGAGCTTTCACCCGCGGCGCGCCGGCAGGTCGCCATCGAG
Source organism: Planctomycetota bacterium (assembly GCA_019347905.1). Classification (GTDB taxonomy): domain Bacteria; phylum Planctomycetota; class Planctomycetia; order Planctomycetales; family Planctomycetaceae; genus JAHWKJ01. The sequence goes on along the minus strand of JAHWKJ010000250.1, from coordinate 1,257 downwards.
ACGAAGTACGCGGGCTACATCCGCCGGCAGTCGCTGGACATCGAACGGGCGGCGGGCAGCGAGCGGGTGCGGATTCCCAGCACGTTCGATTTCCTGGCCGTGCCGCAACTGCGCTCTGAGGCCCGCGAGAAGCTCGCCCGCGTGCGTCCGCAGAACCTGGGCCAGGCGGGCCGCATCAGTGGCATCACGCCCGCGGATCTCGCCGTGCTGATGCTCTACCTCAAAGAGCCCAACCGCATGGCTTCGTGACGTAGAGCAAGCAGCTTGCTTGCACGCCCGCACGAGCCGCAAACGAGGGTCGAAAGGCTTGAATACAAGGTGACAAGGTGACGGGGTGACGGGGTGACGGGGTGAGCGCCAGCGGTCACCTTGTCACCCCTCACCTTGTCACACCTTGTCGACTCTTTCCCCCGCTTCTGGACACGAAGACCGATGCCACTCCGCACCTTCGCAATACTTCCCGTCCTGATCGCGGTCCTCACGACTGGGTTCGATCTCACCGCAGCGGCCCGGGCCGAAGACGCGCCCGCTCCCTTGTCGCCGCAGGAGACGCCGGGGCAGATGAGCCTGCCGGAGGGCTTTCATGCCACGCTGTTCGCCCGCGAGCCGGACGTCGTGCAGCCGATCGCGTTCACATTCGACGACCGCGGCCGGGTGTGGGTGGTGGAGTGCCTCTCCTACCCCGACTGGCACGTGGAAGGCACCGGCGGCCGCGACCGCGTTCTCATCCTCGAAGACACCAACGGCGACGGCCGCTCTGACAAGCGGACGGTGTTCTGGGACAAGGGGGCCAATCTCACCGGCATTGAGTTCGGCTTCGGCGGCGTCTGGCTCTGCGCCACGCCCAACCTGATCTTCATCCCCGACCGCGACGCCGACGATCGTCCCGACGCCGAGCCGGAAGTTGTGCTCGACGGCTGGGACCTCGAAGCCCGGCACAACGTGTTCAACGGCCTCACGTGGGGACCGGACGGCTGGCTGTGGGGCCTCAACGGCATCCTGTCGAACTCGCTGGTCGGCGATCCGGACCTGCCGGACGAGCAGCGCACGCCGCTCAACTGCGGCGTCTGGCGGATGCACCCGGTCACCCGCGACTTCGAGGTGGTGGCGTCGGGCACGACCAACCCGTGGGGCCTGGACTTCGATAAACACGGGAACGCCTTCATTACCAACTGCGTCATCAAGCACCTGTTCCACGTCGTTCCCGGCGGGCACTACGACCGGATGTTCGGCCAGGACCTCAATCCCTACGTCTAC
>JAHWKJ010000760.1 GCA_019347905.1 Planctomycetota bacterium | reverse complement strand
CGAGGACGCAACCCTGGATGTGGCGGCGGTGAACGAGACCTTTCAGGCCTGCTGGAACGCCTGGAACCGTGACGAACCGCTGGTCGAACGCGATGCGTCCGACATCGGTCTGGGATCATCGCGTCTGCGGCTGTCGGAACTGTCCTGGGTGCCGCCGCGGCTGGCGCTGACGTATGAAGCCGCGCGCCTCAAGATCGGCAACGCCAGCGACAGCACGGTCACGTACCAGACGAAAGGCCCGCACCATCCGTGGGGCGGCCCCTTCACGCTGGAGCCGGGGGCGGCGCACAAGTTCGACGTGGCCTTTCCGATGCTCTTCCGCCGCCAGGTGAACGGCCGCTGGGAACACTTCACGCTGCCAGCCGGGGCGCATGTGGAATTCCGCACGCGGCCCAAGGGAGGTCCTCGGCTGTTTACGGTGCGGGGTTCGACAAAAAACTGAACCTCCCGAATTTGTGGTATGCTGTCTGACAGGTCACCGCGGGAGGATCTGCTCCGGTCGGCAGCACGGTGGGCGAGGCTCTGACATGAATCGCATCGTGGTCACTTTGAGGGTCGGCAGCGACGGCGTTCTGCAATTGGCCGTGCCCGTGGGATCAGCCGACGCCGGTCAGGAGGTCCGAGTCACCGTCGAACCGGTCGGTCCGCCGGCCCAGCCGCCGGACGAATGGCGGCAAGGCATCCTGGCGACCGCGGGGAAGTGGCAGGGAGACTTCGAGCGGCCCGAGCAGGGCGAGTACGAACACCGGGTGCCGCTGCCGTGAGCCATGTCCTCGACACCGAAACACCGCCGAATTCCGTCGCATACCCGGCCTGGCTCTGGAAGACTGGCAGTGAGCTGCCTTCGGCCGGAGCGGGCGTCCGCGAGGCCGAGTTCCGCTCACGACGCTTCGCGAAACCGCAGCGAGGGCTTTTCGATCGTGACCACGGTGTTCGGCGGGACGCTGCGGGTCAGGCTCACGCTGGCGCCGATGACCGAGCCGGCGCCCACGACCGTGTCGCCGCCCAGGATCGTGGCGTTGGCGTAGATCACCACGTTCTGCTCGATCGTCGGATGCCGCTTGGTGCCGCGGACGATGTTGCCGTCGTCGTCCTTTGGAAAGCTGAGGGCGCCTAGCGTGACGCCCTGGTAGAGCTTCACGCCCGAGGCGATCTCGCACGTCTCGCCGATGACGACGCCGGTGCCGTGATCGATGAAGAACGACGGGCCGATCTTCGCGCCGGGATGAATGTCGATGCCCGTGCGGCTGTGGGCCCATTCGCCGAGCATCCGCGGGATGAGCGGCACGCCCAGCCGATGCAGTTCGTGCGCGATGCGATGGATCGTCACCGCTTCCAGCCCGGGATAGCAGAAGATGATCTCGTCGAGACTGCCCGCGGCCGGGTCGCCGTCGTAGGCGGCCTGGACATCGGTCGCGAGCAGGCGGCGGAGATTGGGCAGCGCTTCCAGAAAGGCAATCGCCTTCTCCTGGCCGCGGGATTCGAAATCGACGTTTCGCTTCCCCTCGCACTCCAGACCGTGCTGCTGGTCCCAGGCGTGGCTGAGAGCGCGGGCGATCTGCTGCGTGAGCTTGTCGTGCAGGCCGTCGACGAGGTCGCCCACGTGGTAGACCACGTTGCCCATGTGCAGGTTCTGCCGACGGCGGTAGCCGGGGAACAGCACTTCCTTAAGGTCGTCGGCGATTTCGATTACGGCCTCGGTGCTGGGCAGTGGGCAGTGGCCCAGATGGTTCATTGTGCCGATGTCGTGATATGACTCGACGATGAGGTCGGTCAGCTCGGGAAGCTGCTCTTTGCGGCGGAAATCTGTCGCCATCGTCAGGCTCCAGGGAAGCGACCACGCAATCTTGTGGTGGTCGGGGCGAAGCGGGGGCGGGTTCGGACCCCGACCCCCCTCGGCAAGGGGGGAACGGGGGGTCGGCGGCACAGGCTCAGAGAGGGGTCCGGCTCAAACGGCCGGACTGGTACAGCCGCAGCCGGAGCCTGGAAATTGAGTATGAGCGCTAAGCATCACGTCGAACATGGCTGCACGAATTGTAGAGCGGCGGCGCAGGTGTGCAAGCCGTCACAACTGACATCGGCCGGGCGAGCGGCGCGGGTTGAGGAATTTGCAG
>JAHWKJ010000249.1 GCA_019347905.1 Planctomycetota bacterium | reverse complement strand
CATGTTCACCCGCTGGTCGGTACACTGGGCCGAAAGGATCGTCGCCACCAGGAGTTGATATGGCGACTCGTGGTGAAGCGCGCACTCGGCGTCCGGATACTCCTTCTTCAACCGCCGCACGATCTCGCGGCCGCGTTTGCGAAGCGGGTTGTCTTTGGATGGGGAGTTATTGCGCGTCATTGACGGCAGCAGGGAGCGGCCGAGTGTGGGATTTCGGAACGACTATCGCGACCGAATTCTGGCAAAAAGATGAAGGGCAAAAAATGCCGGAGGCGGGAAATCTTTTTGCGCTCAATCTTTTTGCCATCTCCGCACGTTTGGGTGCTGTCGCGTCTTTTCGTCGACACTCCAGGGACTGATCATCGGAGCGGAATATGCCCGCCGACGAGTACCCGGCACTGTACCGGGAAGGAATCCGCCTGTTCAACGAACGCGAGTTCTTCGCCTGCCACGATGCGCTGGAAGAACTCTGGACCGAGACGCTCGGCCCCGAACGTCAGTTCTACCAGGGGCTGATCCACGCGGCGGTGGCGCTGTTCCACTTCAGCGAAGGCAACCTCGGAGGCGCGCGGAAGATGTATGACTCGATGCGGCGCTATCTTGCGCCCTACGGGCCGCGCTACATGGGCCTGGACGTGGAATCGCTCCTCGCGCAGATGCGGACGTGCTTCCGGCCGCTGCTCGAAGCCCGCGAATGGCCCGCCGACGCGACGCTGGACGAAGTGCAGATTCCCGCCCTGACACTGGAAGAGCATCGTGGAACCGGACGCTAGCGCGTGCCGGCTGATTTGCGGAGTGATGCTATTTTGCGGCGGCCAGCAGTTCCTCGATCTCCTCGCGCAGCTCCTTCGGCTTCGCCGGATCGAGGTACCGATCGACCAGCTCCGAAGTCTGGTTGCACAGCGTCTCGATCCGACGCTGGTTCAGACGGTCGCCGCGCTTGCGGCAGGCTTCGACGGCCGGCACGCGAATCGTCGTCAGCTCGCGGCGGAAATCCAGCACCGTCGGCAGCGTGTCCAGCTCGGCCAGGATCGCCTCGACCCGCGGACCATCGCCCTTCTTCGCGTAGAGCTTGGCGCGGCCGAGGATCGTGTACTGCCTGGCCACCGCGTCGATCAACCGCCCCTTGAGCTGTGCAATCTCGCCCTCGACCGCGAGCCGGATCGAGTCGTCCGGCACTTGAATCGACGTTTCCGGCTCGATGCCCGGCACGAACGGCACCCGCGCGAGCAGCGACGTCCCGCTGCTGATGTACAGCCAGACGAGCGGCCGCTCCGGATCGGCGGGGATGCGGACGCGGCCCTCGCGGTCGGTCAGGAGCTTGGTGAAGCCGGTCATCGGCTCATCGCGGCCGTACTTCTTCGGCGCGACGACCACGTAGTGCCCGACGAGCGGACGCGCCGGCTCGACCTGCGGCAGCAGCGTCAGTTCCGTCGCCTCGTACTCCGCACGCACGGCCACCGCCAGCGATTCGACCGTCCGCCGCCGCGAAGCCCCCAGCGGCACACGAAAGCCCGCGACGACCTCGCACACCACGCGGCCGCCGTCGATCGACTCCACGGCCAGATACGTCCACGGCAGAAACTGGATCCGCTGCACGACCTGCTGCTTGTCGAGATAACGGAAGAACGGCGTCAACACGTCGCCGACGGCAAGCTGACGCCGCAGGATGCTGTCTTCTTCGCTGCTGGCGACAAGGCGGCTGGCCTGCAGGCGGAGGTGGAGCTTGCCGGTCTCGGCGTCGAGACGGTCGATCTCCAGCACGGGACGGAACAGCCGCTCGATCAGCCCCAGCGCCACGACCGCCGTCAGTTCCCGCCGGTAAACGGCCTCGCCGGCGACGGCCCCAAGCTGCCGCGTCTGCGCATTCCACATTCTCGCTGCAATATCGAGCCGCGGTCCGGCGGCGGCGACGGTCATGAAGAAGACGCGGTCGGCGGGCGACTGTTCGAGCCGTCGCAAATGCACATCCTCAGCCAGCCGTTCCAGCCCGCTGCGGGAGGCCGGCTGGAACTCGTCCGCTTCCTCGACCGTGGTCTGCCACATGCCGCCCACCGAGCGCTCGATCAACTCGCTAAGCTCGTCGAGCATGTCGCGGCGAAATGCGGTCGTCAAAGAAGCCTCGCGCCCGAAGGCAACCGCGATCCGCACCCGATACGGCCGCTTCTCAATTGGCGGCGGCGGCACCGCTTTCGCTTGCTCCGCCGGCGTCTCCACCGCTTGCCTCTTCGCGTCCGGCTGAGCCAGCAACATCTGCGACACGACGCACGACCACGCGGCCGACGTCAAACAAGCTGTCTTCAAACGCACGCTCGCACTCATTTCGTCAGCTTCCACCCCTCCGCACTGACCTCCAGCCCGGTGTGCCCTTTGTGGCGGTCGTAAACCTCGTGCATGTCTTCAATGGAATCGAAGTACCCGACAATGAACGCGGCGCTGAACGATTCGCCCGCCGCAACCGGCCGGCCGCCGAACTCCTCGATCAGGCACACGTACCCGCGCTGATGGCACCAGGCCTCGTGGACGACCGACGGATCGAGCGTCATCCCCGCCAGCCACGGGCCGGCCTTTCCCGTTTCGGGATCGCGCAGCCGGTAAGCGCGAATGAACCTCACGGGCGGCTTCTCGGCCAGTTCGCGGCGATAGTTGAAGCGCTCGTCGGGGGCGAAATCCTCGAAGAACGCCTCCGCCGGAATGCGGCCGTTCTCGTACCCGCCGCTGTCGTTCGTCTGGTCGAGGTAGCTGAGATAGATCTCGCTGAACGTGTCGCCGCGCGTGTGCCGGATGTGCCCGGGCATGTCGAGCCGCAGGAACATCGCCTCGCTGGAGTTGACGGCATCGATCCTGTCCATCGAAACGAAGTAGCGCGTGCCCGCGGGGAACACGAGCCACTGCGTCCACGTGGAGCCGGTCTTCTTCCCCGGAGCAGCCGTGCGATAGCGGAATTGTTGCCGCACCGCGACGAAGTCTTCGCCGCGAATGACTTTGGGGGCCAGCTCGCGGGCCTTGGTGCAGATCTGCGGCCCCTCGATCGAGCGCTTCGGCGTCCGGCCGTGGTACTCGTTGCCGAAGCGGTAGACGAGTTCCGGATCGAGCCGGTCGCGATAACCCTCATCGCTGCCCGGCTCCATGATCCAGTCGACGATGTCGAGGCCAAATCCCGCGTCGCGGAAGCCCGTCTTCTTATCCACGAACGACCGCGCTGCGACGCCGGTCACGTAGCCCCGCTTCTGAATCGCGGCCTCAAGCTGAGGCGTCTCGATGCGGATTTGATCCTCGGTCTCGGCGATGCGGATCTCGCCGGCGACGGTCAGCGGCGCGTGGACAACGGCGCACAGCAGAACCGGAATGAAGACACGCGTCACGACAGCCCCTTCTGTACAAACCGGACGAATCTCGCGAACGAGCGAATTACGCTCGATTCGATGCTACTCGACGCGGCCGGCGGTCGAAAGCCACAACGGGCATTGCCCAAAAAAGGGGACAGTCCCCTTCAGGCTGAGGCCGCGGCGGCAATGCAAGGCCGTTTGTGAGGGGGACAGTCCCCCTTTTTGGGCAATGCGGCCACAACGAAAAGAGCCGCCGCCGGCTCACGCACCGGCGGCGGCTCTCGGGTAGTGCGCTCCACGCAAGGGCCATGTCGTGGAAGCGCACCCGCGCGGCCCGCTGGGCCGCGGCTAAACCGCATTAGTCCTTTTGCTCGAAGATGTACCAGGTGGGGTACACGTAGACCCAGTAGCCCACGGGCAATTCGTCGTGGCCGGCATATGATGTGCCTTCCCACCGGCCGTAGTCGTGGAAGCCGCCGTACTGCTGGTAGTCGCCGGGGATCGAAAGCGTCTTGAGCAGCTTCGAGTACTTGCCCTCGACGGTCGCCTTCTTCTGGGCGGCTTCCGGCGCGAGCTGTTCCGGCACCGGCACCGGCCTGCCTGCCTGCTGCTCGCGGAGCGATTTCGCCGTGTAGACGAGGTCGAGGAACTCGCGTCGCAGGCCCGCGGCGTCCGGTCCGCGGGCGCCCGTGGCCAGCTCGCGCACGAGGTCGAGGTCGGCCTGCCCCTTGTGCTTCGAGTTCCGCAGCACCATGCCGAACGCCGCCACCGCCGCCGCCCAGTCGAAGTCCACGGAAGGCGACTCGCCGCGGCTGGCGGCATCGACGACCGGGAAGTCGAACAGCGTGCTCTGGTCCTCATCGGGCAGCTTGTACCGCAGCTTCACGGTGAAGGATTCTTCGCTGGCGTTCTCCTTCGCGGGCGCTGCCTGTTCCTTCTGATACTTCAGCGGCTCGCGGCCGACTTCCTCGGCGACTTTCTCGGGCGGAACCAGCTCGTACAGGGCCGTGACGGTATGGCCCGCGCCGATTTCGCCGGCATCCTTGGTGTCGTCGTGGAAGTCGCGGGCTGCCAGCACGCGGTTCTCGTAGCCGATCAGCCGGTAACGGCCCACGCGGGCCGGGTTGAACTCGATCTGGATCTTCACGTCTTTGGCGATCGTGTACAGTGTGCCGGTCAGCTCCTCGGAGAACACCTTTTTCGCCTCGCGGATGCCATCGACATAGGCGTAGTGGCCGTTGCCCTTGTTGGCGAGCTGTTCGAGCTTCGCGTCCTTGAGGTTGCCCATGCCGAAGCCCAGGATGCTCAGGAAGACCTTGCTTTGCCGGGCCTTGTCCTGGATGAGCTTCACCAGCTCGTTGTCGTCGCTGACGCCGACGTTGAAGTCGCCGTCGGTGCACAGAATGACGCGGTTGGTGCCTTCCTCGACGAAATTCTGGATCGCCTCCGTATAGGCCAGGTGGATGCCGGCTTCGCCGTTGGTCGATCCGCCGGCCGACAGGCCGTGGATGGCGCTCAGAATCTCGCTGCGGCGGTCGCCCGAGGTCGAAGGCAACTTGACTCCCGCCTCACCGGCATAGGTGACGATGGCGACGCGGTCGTCTTCGGTCATTTCCTGCACGAGCAGCTCCAGCCCCTGCTTGACGAGCGGCAGCTTGTTGGCGTCGCGCATCGAGCCGGAGACGTCGATCAGGAACACCAGGTTCGAGACCGGCCGGTCTTCCTTCGGAATGCTGCGGCCCTTGAGGCCGATGCGAGCGAGGCGGTGGTCGGTGTTCCAGGGGCAGACGCCGATCTCGGTGGTGACGGAGAACGGCCGCTCACCGTCCGGTTCGGGGTAGTCATAGCGGAAGTAATTGACGAGCTCTTCGATCCGCACCGCGTCCGGCGGCGGGAACTGGCCGTGCTTGAGGAACCGCCGCACGTTGGCGTACGAAGCCGTGTCGACGTCGATGGAAAACGTCGAAAGGGCGGCCTGGCCGACGGGGGCGATGAACTCGTTCTCGACGATCGCGGAATAGGCTTCGTTGCCGAACGCGCCGGGGATGAGGGCTTCGGCCTGCTCTTCGCCCGGCACGGCAAGTCTCTGCTGGAGGCCTTCGCCGCCCGCCGTCGGCGGCGGCGGTGTGGCTGCCATGGCGGGCCGTCTGCGAGCGGGAGGCTGGCCGGACGGGTCGACGGCGGCACCACGCCGCAACTCGCTGGCCGATGAACCTGGTCGTGCGCCCGCAGACAGAACGTCAGACTCCCGTATGGTCGAATTGGCAATGGGCCTTGAACGGCCGGCCAGGCTCGCTTCCGGCATGGGCAATTCATCGGAACTGCGGGGCTGAGATTCCGTGCGGCTGAAGGTCTGAGCCGGAAACGCGCCGTGTTCCCTCCCATCGGCATCGAAAACGGCGCTCGGCTCTTGCGGGGCGATAAAGCCGCCGGCCTGGCCTGATTTGCCGGCTTCAAACTGGCCCTGTTCGCCAAAGCGGTTCAGCCTCCGGCCCAGAAGATCGTCGTCGGCACGCGCGTCGTCAGGCGCCGCCGTCATCGCGACCTCCTCCGCACGATCACCGAATGCATCACCGGCAGCAACACCGGCGGACCGGCGACCGGTTTCCCCTTCCGGTTCCCGCAGCAGCGGCGGCAGAACGAGGACCAAGACCGCGGCGGCCGTCACGCCCACGCAGGTGAGCGTCGCCAGCAGCTTCCGTCGCGGGACTCCGCTTTGAATCGTGGGGCGAACGGCGGCCTTGCCAGCGGCGAGAGTTTCGATCCTTGCCCGCTGGCTGGCGGACAACTCCGCGGCCGGCTCGCCGTGGAGCGACTCCGTCACCAGCCGCATCGTCTCGCGAATTTCGGCGACCGCGCCGCGCGTTGCCTCGCAGCGGGCGAGTTGCTGTTCGACGGCCGCGCGCTCCGGTGCGTCGAGTTCGCCGAGCACGTAGGCGGTCAGCCGCGGATCGTCGGCATCGAAGGGGCGTTCGCTGGACATATCGTGCGTCTCCGTGGAGGAGTCCTCTTGAATCGTGAATGCCGCGGGGAAGCCCACCGGTTGCAACCGGTGGGCTTGTGGGGGGTTACGCCGTCTGCAATTTTCGGCGGATCGCCTGCAAGCCGTGGTGCATCAGGTAGCCGACATTCGAGACCGACAGCCCGGTGACTCCGGAGATCTCTCGGTAGCTGATCGAGTTCTGAAACTTCAGCCGGATGACTTCCTGCTGGTTTTCCGGCAACGTGTCGAGAATTTCGAGGATGCTGGCCGCCGCATCGCGATCCTCGGCAGCCTGGGCCGGCGGAGCTTCGGGGCTTTCGCGCAGGGCGGCGGAGTCGGCGACGGTCGTCATGCGACGCTCCTTTCGTCTCACGTCCAAGGCCTGGTTGCGGCAGACGGTGAACAGCCACTCCGCCAGACGGCCATCGAGTTCAGCGGGTGTCTGGCGGCAGAGCCGCAGGAAAGTCTCCTGCACGACGTCGCGAGCCCGTTCGGCGTCGCCGGTGATCCGCTGCGCATACCGGACCAGCGGACGCTCGAAGTCGTCCAGTGCCTTGCGAACCCATTCCGCGACGGCCGCGGAATCTGGCGACGAATCGGCCATGCGAAGCCTTGCGGTGTGATCGTCCTCACCCGACAGGACGTATGAGCGGCGCGTTTCTTAGGCGCGAAAACGGAAAAAATGCGCGAAGCCCACGGGTTCTGGCCCGTGGGCTTCAAGGCGCATTTGCGTCGCGCTGCGCCGAGCGCCGGGCAATCAGTCCCGCGATGTACCCGCCTTTGAAGCCGGCGTCGATATTCACCACGGTCACGTTCGCGGCGCAACTGTTCAGCATGCCCAGGAGTGCGGCCACGCCGCCGAAGTTCGCTCCATACCCCACGCTCGTGGGCACCGCGATCACCGGGCACTCGACGAAGCCCCCCACCACCGACGGCAGCGCCCCCTCCATGCCCGCCACGACCACGATGGCGTCGGCATCGGCAAACCGGTGGAGTTGCTCGGGCAGCCGGTGGGGGCCGGCGACGCCGACATCGACGATCAGCTCGACGCCGCAGCCCATCCAGGAAAGCGTTTCCAGTGCTTCTTCCGCCACAGGTCGATCGCTGGTGCCGGCCGTGATGACGGCCACGCGGCCGACAGGCGTCAGGCCTTCGCGGCGGTCCACGCGGAGCGTGCGTGCCGTGGGGTTATATCGGGCGTCTGGGAAGCGACGGCTCACGGCTGCGGCCTGAGCTTCATCGGACCGCGTGCCGAAGCATGGCTGACCGTCGGCGTCGAGTGCCTCAAAGATGCCGACGACAGCCTCAGGCGATTTTCCCTGGCAGAACACGACTTCCGGATAGCCGCACCGTCGCCGGCGGTCGAGATCGACATGGGCGGCACCGGTGTCGGCGGTGTGAGCGCCCAGCAGATCGTGCAATTCGCGACCGGCCTCGTCGGCGTCAATCGTGCCGGCCTTTAGCCGTTCCAGCAGGTCGAGCAGTGAACCACGATGCATTGCGCATTTGTCCCCGAATGGCGTGTTCGATCATACCGCCGATGAACGCACTTGTTTAGCCGCGACTCGCCAGAGGAGCGTAGTCACAAGCTGCCAGCTTGTGCCGCTCCGACAACGAGGCAAGCTGGCAGCTTGCACTACGGCGTGTCACCCGGTGCAGCGCGCTCCTCTGGCGAGTCGCGGCTAAATGCCTCAGCGTGCGGTTTGCGGGGCGTCTCGGTATCATTCGCGTTTCGCCCGCCGCTCCGTATCCGCCGCACTGATCCCCATGTCCCCCGACCGTTACGCGTCCCGCCGGGAGAAGCTGCTCAAGCGGCTGCGCAAAGAGGACGTCGATACGCTGCTCGTCTCCGGCGAAACGAACGTCACGTATTTGACCGGCTTCACCGGCGATTCGAGCTGGCTGCTCATCGGCCGGACGAAGACGATACTCATCAGCGACACCCGCTACGCGACGCAGATCGCCGAGGAGTGCCCCGGCCTGGAGGCGGTCATTCGCACAAACGTTCAACCGCTGGAGCAAATGGTGGCGGCCGTCACGCAGGACGGCCCGACGGCGATCGCCATCGAAAGCGATTCGCTGACCGTCGCCCAGTGGCACAAGCTGCGCGAGCAGGCGCCGCAGTTGGAGCTCGTGCCGAAGTCGGGACTGGTGGAGGAGCTGCGGCAGATCAAGGATGCGGGCGAGATTGCGGAAATCCGCCGCGCGGTGCGGTTGGCCGAGCGCGGCTTCGACGTGCTGAAGGCGGCGCTCATTGGCGGGGCCAGCGAGCTTGAGGTGGCTCACGAGCTGGAGCAGACTGTGCGGCGGTTCGGCGGGCGCGGCATGGCCTTTCCGCCGATTGTCGCCGTCGGACCGCGGGCGGCGCTGCCCCACGCCCGGCCGGGAGCGGGGCCGATTTCGGCGGCCGATTTCGTGCTGATC
>JAHWKJ010000248.1 GCA_019347905.1 Planctomycetota bacterium | reverse complement strand
CGCCAAAGTAGCGCTCGGTCAACGTGGCCACGCTCCACGCCTGGAACATGTTGCCGCCGGTCACGGCGGACGTGAGCAGCGTGATGCAAAAGAAAATGCCGATCGCGCGGCCGATCGGTTTCCACACGCCGCCCTTGCCGCCAATCACATGGTGCACAACCCACATCGCTCCGCCGTGCGGGTTGTCCGGCTCATCCGTGTTGCGATACAGCATGGCGAGCGTGACCTCGACGGTCTTGAGCGCCATGCCGAACAGCCCAACGACCCACATCCAGAACAGCGCCCCCGGTCCGCCTGTGCCGATCGCCAGCGCGACGCCGCCGATGTTCCCCAGCCCGACGGTCGCCGAAAGCGCCGCCGACAGAGCCTGAAAGTGATTGATCGCCCCTGGGTCGTCGGGGCTGTCGTACACGCCGCGAATGACGGCCACGCCATGCGTGAGCGCCAGCGCCTGCGTGAACCGCGTCCAGACCGTAAAGATCAGCCCCGCCGCCAACAGCACCCACGGCGTCCACGGCCCCCAGAGGATGGCGACGAGCGCGTTGATGAAATCCATTGGGGGCGGATTCGCAAGGGTGAGGGTGATATCGGCGGTTGAAAATGACGAATGTCGCCGAATGACGAAAGAATGACGAATGCCGAAGCCCGAATTCCGAATCGGGAAGCGCCGGGCGAATCCGACCTTTCGTCATTCGGGCTTCGTCATTCTTTCGTCATTCGGGCTTCGTCATTCGTCATTCCGGCGCCAAGGTCAGAGACAATCCCCAGCCGCACGAGCTTCGCAAGGCATTCGTCGCGCTCGCGGCTGCGCTTCAAGTCCTTCCACGTGTCGTCCTGGGCGGCGAGGAACATCGCGTGGTCGAACGGCGGCCGGGCGCCGTCGCGCGCGGCGGCGGCATTCAATCGCGCAATCACGCCGATGTCCAGCCGCGTGAGGAACATCGCCTCGCGGCGGTAGTCGATGAAGGCCTCCCACACCACGGGGAACAGCGGCCGCAGGATCTGTTCGCCGATCGTGCTCGCGTAGTCGCGGATCTCCTGCTGGGCGTGCTCGTCCATCCGCAGGCTCAGGAAGTGCAACAGATTGTGCAGGTCGATCTTCCAGTAGGCTTCCGTGTAGGTCGAGAGCGGCAGGTCCTTGCGGGCCTGCTCGCGGGCGACGCCGGCTTCCAGACGATCCTGATAAATGCGACGGATTTCGTGCTGCAATCGCTTCTCATCTTCCGAGAGCCGCCGGCCCACGTCGTCCCCCAGCGGCTGGCCGCTGCCCTGGCGATTGGAAGCTGCCTGCGTGCGCCACTGGTCGGGCGTCGTCGTCTGGGCGGAATCGATCGCAATCGAGTACCGCGTGCTGTACTCGTTGACGTTGGCCGTGCGGTGCCGGATCCACTGCCGCCAGCAATCCATCGGCACGCGGATGAGGAACTTGAGCTCCGCCATCTCGAAGGGCGTGGTGTGGCGGTGCCGCATCAGGTAGCGGATGAGCGTGCGGTCGTCGGAGACGCGCTGGGTGCCCTCGCCGTAACTGACGCGGGCGGCCTGCACAATGGCTCCGTCGTCGCCCATCACGTCGACCAGGCACACGAAGCCGTCGTCGAGAACGGGAAACTTCTTCCAGTGCAGCTCGTGGAGCAGTTCCTCGCGCGAGGGCATGCGTCGCAGCGCTCCGTCGAATGATTCACGAAGATCACGAGTCCGTGCGGACAGGGATAGCCGCTGAGCGACGAAACCGCAAGCAGGAAGCCACGCGAAGGGTGCATTTGCACGTTCGAGCCGTCCGCCGTTCGTGTCGCTGGAATCTGGCGGAACCGCCGGGTAGAGTCACCTCGTCGCCATGAGATTCCGCAGCCGAAATCGGCAAAGGAAGCAGTGCATGTCCCGGCAGGAAACGATCACCCCGGAATCGGCCGCCGCCAAAGTCCCGGCCGGCACGAAGCCGCCAGACCGGATCTATCTGATTTCGTACCCGAAGATCGTCTTCATGTACCCGACGTTGCTGGCGGCGCTGGCCGCCGGCATCTGGTCGGCCATCCGCGGCGACGCCGGTGAAGCCGGCGCCGGCGGGATCGTGTCGCTGGTCTTTCTGGCAATTCTTGGCGTCAACCTGGTCGTGTTGTCGTTCGACTTCCCGCGGGCGACGTCGCTGACGCTGTTCTTTGTGCTCGTCGCGGTGTTTCTGGGGCTGTGGCTGCTCTCGATGCAGAACCCCAATCTCTTGCCGGCCATCGGTGCGTTTTTCGGCAACCTCAGGCCGCTGGCCAACGCCACGTTCTACTTCATCCTCGCAGGCATGCTGCTGGTGATTTTCGTGGTGGTCTACGTCACCGCGCATTTCGACTATTGGGAAGTTCGGCCGAACGAGCTCTTGCACCACCATGGCGTGTTGAGCGACCTGGAGCGGTTCTCGGCCCCGAACCTGCGCGTCGACAAGGAGATCAACGACGTGTTCGAGTACCTGCTGCTGCGGGCCGGGCGATTGATTCTGCACCCCAGCCAGGAGCGCCGCGCGATCGTGCTGGAGAACGTGTTCTTCATCAACAGCAAGGAAGACCAGCTCACGCGGATGTTGGGCGCCGTGCAGGTGCAGGTGCGCGAGCAGGGTCAGGCCTGAGAGTGAAGGGGTCAGACCCCTTTGCGGCTCACCCGCTCTCCGTGTTCGACGTCGCTCGTCCGCAAAGGGGTCTGACCCCGTTGCACAGTGCCACATGACTGCCGAGAGTTTGCCACACAGCGGCCCCGGCGCGGCGTTTCGCGCGGCACTGGCGCAGGGGCCGGTGGCGATCCCCGGCGTCTTCAGTGCACTGGTCGCCCGCATGGCGGAGCGCGCCGGATTTCAAGCGGTGTACCAGTCGGGGGCCGCGTTGTCGGCGGGACTGGCCGCGCTGCCCGACGTGGGCCTCGTCACGCAAACGGAGTTTGCCGAGCATGGCTGTTATCTCGCTGCGGCCGTCGGCATTCCTGTGATCTCCGATGCCGACACCGGCTTTGGCGAGCCGCTGGCCGTCGAACGGACTGTGCGGCTGTTCGAAGCGGCGGGCCTGGCGGGACTGCACCTGGAAGACCAGGAACTGCCAAAGCGCTGCGGCCACTTGAGCGGCAAGCGACTGGTGTCGAGCGATGAGATGGCGGCGAAGCTGCGGGCTGCGGTCGCCGCCCGGCGCGATCCGGATTTTGTGATCATCGCCCGTACCGACGCCCGGGCCGTCGAAGGACTGGACGCCGCCATCGAGCGGGCGCTGGCGTACATTGACGCGGGCGCCGACGCGATTTTTCCGGAGGCCATCGAATCGAAAGACGAGTTCGCCCGCTTTGCCGCCCAAGTGCCTGTGCCGCTGATCGCGAACATGACCGAATTCGGCCGCAGTCCCCTGTTGTCTGTCGCCGAGCTGGGTGAATTGGGTTACGCGGGCGTGCTGTTTCCGGTGACGCTCCTGCGTTCGGCGATGAAGGCCGTCGAGCACACGCTGGGAGTGCTCGGCCGCGAGGGCACGCAGCAATCGCTGCTCGGCGAGATGCAGACGCGCGCCCAACTGTATGAGCTGCTGGACTACGACGCCTTCGACCAGCGCGACCGCGAGTACTTCGGCTCTGCAGGCAGTTCGCGCGGTTCGCAAGACGAGCCGGCGACATGAGCGACACGACGGCTGCTCGCTCGCGGACGATTCATAGTCGCTCCGCATTCAGCCGCAGGAACTCCTCGGCCCAGTAGTAATCGTCGAGCAGACCGGCAGTATCACGGCCGAGGATCGTGTACGCGACGAAGATCGCCTCGATCGTCGCGAGCCCAGCCGCCGGATCTTCGTGAAGCTTGGAGACGCGCGGGTAGGCGGTGTTCCAGGGCGGCAGACTGCGGACCGCAACATCGCGAAAGTCGGCCTCCATCGCCGCCGCCCGTCGCCACGTGCCGTCCAGCACCAGGAGGCCCGTCTGTGCGTCGGCGGCAGTCAGCAGCGGCCCTTCCAGACCCAGCCGCACGTAGCCGGCCAGCGATTCAGTTCCGCGCTCCGGGAACTTCCAGAACACAAAGCCGTCGCGGCCGCGGAGAGGTTCCACCGTGCACTTGCTGCGCCGCTCGGTGGGATGCACGACGATGACCGTCGGCGGAAGCCGCTGCACCGCTTACCCCTGCTGCTGAATGCGGGCGATCTGCTCGTCGATCTCGATAATCTCGCGCTCCAGCCGCGCAACTTCGCCGGGGTCGTCCAACTGCTTCTTCGCCCCGGCCAGCCGCTGCTTGAGTTGCGACTGCTTCTTGCGAGCCAGATCGAGCTGCTTGCGTTGCTTCTTGTTGAGCGTCACGCCGTCCGCCTCCGCTCTTCCCGCCTGCTGCATCCCGCCTACTGCCTACTGCCTGCTGCCGACCGCCTACTGCCCACCGGCTTCGTCATCATCCTCTACCGGCCGGTCCTCCCCCAAGCCCTCAAGTTCGTCGGGGTCCAGCGGCTCCACAATCGCATAGCGTCCGGTCATCCAGCGGTACAGATCGACCTGGCGGCAGCGCTCGCTGCAGAACGGGAACAGCTTCGACTCCGCCGCAGTCGCGGGCAGCGCCTTGTCGCAGATGGGACAGGTCTGAGGAGAAATCATCATCCGTGGCGTCAGTATACCCGCCGCTAAGGCGTCGCGCCAGCCCCCTCCGCCTGCTCGATCGCTGCGAAGATGCCCTCCCACGTGTAGCTTTCGGCTTCGGCCGCGATCGGCAGGCCGCACTCGCGGGCGGCGGCCGATGTCACCGGGCTGATGCTCGCCAGTCGCACCCTGCTACCGAGATGCTGAAGTGCCGCCGCCGGTAAGAGCCGCTTCAGGCTGCGGGCGATGGACGGGCTGCTCAGGCCGATCCAGTCCAGACGGCCGGCTTCGAGATCGGCCAATACGCCGTCGGGAAGGGCGCCGGCGTCGATGTTCTGATAGACGACGAGCTGATCGACAGTCGCCCCTGCGGCGGCAAGTTGTTCCGGCAGCACGTCGCGGCCGCGGCTGGCCCGCGCCCAGAGCACGCGCCGGCCGGAGACGTGCGGCACGAGGGCTTCGGCGAGGGCTTCGGCTCGGAAGGCATCGGGCACCAGGTCCGCCCGCAGGCGGTACTCTTCCAATGCCTCCGCCGTCGAAGGACCGATGGCCGCAATCGACAGCGTGCCCAGTCGCCGCGCATCGCCGCCAGTCTCCCATAGCCGTCCCAGAAAGCCGGCGACGCCGTTCGCACTGGTGAACACGATCCAGTCGTAGCGCTGGAGTTGCGAAATCGCCCGGTCGACCTCGGACCAATTGTCCGGAGGCCGAATCTCAATCACCGGCAGCAGCACCGGCTCCGCACCCAACTCCAGCGCACGCGAGATTTGCGGAGCCGCCTGGCCGGCCGGGCGCGTGATGCCGATTCGGCGGCCGAACAGCGGCCGATGCTCGAACCACGCGATCTGCTCGCGCTGCCGCACGCACTCGCCCACGACGATGAGCGACGGCGGCCGCAGGTTCGCGGCGGCGGCCGAGGCCGGAAGATCGGCCAGCGCCGCGCTCACCACCTGCTGGGCCGGCAGCGTCGCGCGGCTGATGACGCACGCGGGGGTCGCGGCGTCTTTGCCGTGGGCGATCAGCGCCGCGACGATTCCCGGCAGCCGGTGCAGGCCCATGTAGAACACGAGCGTGCCCGGGAACCGCGCGAGCACGCCATAGTCGAGCGATGTCTCGCCCTTCGCGGGATGCTCGTGTCCCGTGACAAAGGCCACAGCCGACGCCAGCCGCCGGTGCGTGAGCGAAATGCCCGCGTACTCGGCGGCCGCCGTCGCCGCGGAGATGCCCGGCACAACTTCGAACGGCACCCCCGCGGCGGCCAATGCAGCCGCTTCTTCACCGCCGCGGCCGAAGATGAACGGGTCGCCGCCCTTCAGCCGCACGACCGTCTGGCCGGCGCGGGCGGCTTCGATCAGCCGCCGGTTGATCTCGTCCTGCTCCAGCACGCGGCCGTCGCGAGATTCAGTACGGCACGTGCGCTGTGCTTCGGCCAATGTGTGTCGCAGGATGAGCGGGTTGACCAGGCCGTCGTACAGCACGAGGTCCGCCCGCTGGAGGCACTCCCATCCGCGCAACGTGAGCAGCCCCGGATCACCCGGTCCGGCGCCGACGAGATAAACAGTTCCCACAGGCATCCGGTCACTAAGAGCGTTGGTCGGCGGTGCGAACGGCATCGCCTACGCGGATCGTGCCGCCTTCGAGCACGACGGCCGTGAGGCCGCCGTGGCCGCGCATGGCGTTGAAGCCGCCGGGACCGAGGTTCTCTTCCATCCGCGAGCAGGGCGCGCAAGCCCCGGTGCCTTCCAGCAGCACTTCGCCGATGGTGAACTTGCGGCCCTTGAGCGCGATGAGGTTGATGCCCGAGATGACCAGGTTCCGCCGCAGAAGCTCGGGACCGACCGCGGCGCGGCCCGCGAGGGCGGCGATCGCGGGCAGGTGCTCGTTCTGGATGAGCGTCACCTCGCGTTTGGAGTGGCCGCCCGTGGCGTGATGTTCGCCGTCGATGCCGGTGCCCGGCCGCAGCACGGCTTCCTGCAGTTCTTCGATGCGGCCGCGCTTGTGGTCGGCCCGGCCGATCCAGTCCAGCCGTCCCACCTGCGGCAGCCGCGTTTCAAAGTCGTCGAGCATGAAAGTGGTTCATGAAGGCTTAAAGTTTAGCCGCATCCCAACGGGACGCGCGTTCGCGCGTCCCGTTGGGACGCGGCTAAACGCAAGACGGCACGCTACGCATCCGGCTCGTCCATGTCTCCGTCATCCGCGCTGGCGGGCGGCAGGCCCAGTTCGTTGCGCCAGTCGACGCGGGGGGCGTCGGCCCACAAGCGTTCCAGATCGTACAACTGCCGCGTCTCCGGTGAAAACACGTGCAGCACCACGTCGCCGTAATCCTGCAGGATCCACGCACTGTGCTGGTAGCCTTCCAGCCCGCGGCGCTTCGAGCCTTCCTCGCCCAGCACGCGGTCGACTTCCTCGGCAATGGCGTGCATCTGCCGGCGGCTCGTGGCCGTGGTGATGACGAAGAAATCCACGATCGGCGTGACCGGCGACAGGTCGAGCACGACCGTGCTCTTGCCGCGGTAGTCCTCGGACACCCGCGCGGCCAGGCACGCGTGTCGGCGGCTGCGGAGAAGCTGCTCGTCGCGATCGGGAGTGTTCGAATCCAACAGGCGGATGGCTCCTGGTAGTGGTCGCGTCGAATCGTGGTTTCCACGCCCCGATCGCTCACGCTTCAGGTGCGGGGCTTACAGCATATCAGTGCCGGAGGGCGATTGACAAACTGATGAGAGGGTCGAAGGTCAAAAGGGTCGAAGGTCGAAAAGGCCGGCAAATATCCATCACAGTGTTTCGTCCGGCCCTTTCGACTTTGGACCCTTTCGACCTTCGACCTCTTCGAGCTTGCGCTACGTCCGCCCGGCGCGGCGCATCCGCTGAATCAGAAAGCTCGACAGCGCCACGTCCAGGGGCTGGTCGGTCCTGAGCAGCGTGTAGTCCATGTGCAGGTCGCGGCAGCCGCGGCGGACGGAGGTGAGGAACTCCTCGAACTCGCGGCGGTAGGCGGTCCGCAGCGAGCGCGGATCGGCCAGCTCTTCGGGCAGCTTCTCCAGTCCGCGAAAGAGCGTGGGATCTTGAAAGGCGAACTCCTGCTCGGCCGGGTCGATGACCTGCATCACGCTTACGTCGTGCCTTCGGTGCCGGAAGTGCTTGAGGCCCATCAGCACCTGCTCGGCGTCGTCGAACAGGTCGCTGAAGATGATCACCAGGCCGCGCTTGCGGATGCGTTCGGCCAGCTCGTGGAAGATCGGCCCCATCGCGGTCTCGCCGCTGGAGGGGGCGGTTTCCATCGCGTGAAAGAGCTGCTTGAGGTGGGCCGGGCGACTGGAGGCCCGCACGAACTGGCTGACTTGAGTATCGTAGGTCGCCAGTCCGACGGCGTCCTGCTGCCGCACGACCAGGTACGCCAGCGCGGCCGCCGCCAGCCGCGCGTAGTCGAGTTTCGAGACCGCGGCGCCGTCCGAGCGGTACTGCATCGACTCGCTGGTATCGAGCAGAATATAGCAGGCGAAGTTGGTCTCTTCTTCGTACTGCTTGAGATAGAAGCGGTCGCTTTTACCGTAGACCTTCCAATCGACGTAGCGCAGATCGTCGCCGGCGACGTACTCGCGGTGCTCGGCGAACTCGACCGAGAAGCCCTGGTACGGGCTTTTGTGCAGGCCCGAGACGAAGCCTTCGACGATCAGCCGGGCCTTGAGGTCGAGTCCGGAGAGCTTCGAGAGCGTCGCGGGATCGAGATGCTTGCGGTAGTCGTCCACGGGCTGCGGGTCCTACGGGCGCTTCGGCCGCAGCTCGTGCAGCGTGAAGGGGGCCAGCGTGGTGACGTACACCGGCCCTTCGCGCGAGGCGCATATGCCCATCACCACGTAGCGCGGCAGCAGCGGACCGTCTGCATTCGGTCTGTGGACGCCGTGGTGCCAGGGCAGCGGTTTGCCGTCGGCGTCGGTGAAGGTCGTGTAGTCCGGGTTCTGAATGGCGATGGGACCATGATCGACCGGCGTCTTGTCGCCCTCACCCCAGCTCACCAGCCGCAGAAGCTGCTTGCCATCGGCACCGGTGGCCGCCACTCCCGCCCAGACGCGGCCGTCTGGGGCAACGCACATGGCGCGGCAATCGGTGTTTTTTGCTTCCGCCACCAGCGGGCCGAGGCTTTCACCGTTGAGCGTGTCGCCCGCGGCC
>JAHWKJ010000247.1 GCA_019347905.1 Planctomycetota bacterium | reverse complement strand
CCCGGCGGCTGGCGGAATCGAATCGTTTCGATCCTGAGCCGGAGCATCTGAGCGACGTGGCGCGGCTGATCGATGCGATTTACCGACGATGAAGATCCTGATGATGAACCGGAGACACTGCGATGGCAGCCCTGAAACAGACATTGAAGATCGCGGCCGGCGGCCTGGCCGCCCTCCTGGCAGGACGGGCAGTCGCTCGCGCCCTGCGGACCTACGACTTCCGCGATCGCGTCGTCCTCGTCACGGGCGGCTCTCGCGGTCTCGGCCTCGTGCTCGCCCGCGAGCTCGTCGACCGCGGAGCGCGCGTGGCCATCTGCGCCCGCGACACCGCCGAGCTGGAGCGTGCCGCAGACGACCTGCGGCAGCGCGGCGGCGACGTGCTCACCTTCCCCTGCGACGTCACGGATCGCGACGCCGTGTTCCGCATGATTGGCCGCATCGCGGACCACTGGGGACCGCTCGACGTGCTCATCAACAACGCCGGCATCATCCAGTTCGCGCCGCTGGTGACGATGACGCCCGCCGACTTCGACGAAGCGATCAAGACGCACCTCGACGGCCCGCGCAACACGATCGAAGCCGCCCTGCCCGACATGCTCCGCCGGGGTGCCGGGCGGATCGTCAACATCGCCTCCATCGGCGGCCGCATCGCCGTGCCGCACCTGGTGCCCTACTGCGCCAGCAAATTCGCGCTCGTCGGCTATTCCCAGGGCCTGCGCTGCGAACTGGCCCAGCGGGGCATCGTGGTGACGACGATCTGCCCCGGCCTCATGCGCACCGGCAGCCCCCGCAACGCCACATTCAAGGGCCGTCACCGCGAGGAGTACGCCTGGTTCAAGATCAGCGATTCGCTGCCCATCCTCTCGATGAACGCCGAGCGGGCCGCGCGAAAGATCCTGCGGGCCTGCGAGCGCGGCGACGCGCTGGTCGTGCTCGGCGTCCCGGCCAAGCTCGCCGACGTCTTCTATTCGCTGTTCCCCGGCCTGTCAGCGGACCTGTACGCCCTCGCCGGCCGCCTGCTACCCGCCCCCGGCGGTATCGGCACCGGCCGCGCCCGCGACTACGAAAGCGAATCCACGTGGTCGCAGTCGCTCCTGACCCGCCTCACCGACCGCGCCGCCGTGCAGAACAACGAGACGTGAGCGGTTGAGGGTTAAGGGTTGAGGGTTGAGGGTCAGCGGCTTGTAGTGGCCGGCTTCAGCCGGCCCCCGCGTCTGGCCCTGGACCCTCGACCCTTGACCCTCGACCCGCGCGTGAGCGCGCAACGAACAGCCGCCGTGTCCGCTGGTTTTCGATCCAGAACCGCTGCGGCCCCTGCACCCGCTCCATGAGCGTCCCCCACTCCTCCAGCGGCCGATCCAGCTCCAGCTCGACCGCCTCCTGCACAGCCCGCTCCGCCGCGTCGACATTCCCCGACCGGTACTGCGCCAGCGCGAGGAAATACACCGCCGCCGGATCCCCCGGCTCGGCTACCCGCGACGCGGAAAACTCGCGAGCAGCCAGCACGTAATGCCTGCCCCAGAACGCCTCCAGCCCCTGCGAAAACTCCCACGGCCGCCCCGCCCGCCGCTCGACCGGATAACTCGTGTACCGAACGACCCGATCCGGCGACGGACGATGGATCTCATCAAACTCGATCGCAGGCGCTGTGTCTTCGTCGCTGGGGTGAGACTTTGTGTGGAGCGATTGTGCACCGCCTCGGTTGACGCCTCCCGCCGACACGATTTGGCTCTCCCGCGACGTTGAGTCTGGCACGCTGGCGTTGGCCGGCGGAGGAGAACCCGCGATCTCGGGAGCCGCGATCTCCGCCTCGCCGCCCCGTCCTGTCAGCGGCTGCGGCCCGGTTGCCCGACCTCCGGCCTCCTGGGCCGCAAGCGTCGCCGCCGCGGCCGCGGCGGCATGCTCGGCCCGTCGATCGGGGAGATTCAGCACCAGCGCGATCCCGATCAGCGAAGCCAGTATCCACACCGCCTGCGTCAACTCCCGCAGCGACTGGTGCGACTTCCAATGACCATTGCTGCTGGTCGCGAGTTCCGCATACATGGTTGGCCCTCCCGCCGCCGGTTCGCTGACCGTCCGACATAATTTCCTGATGGGATTGTCCAGTTCGGACATCGTAATGTCAGCGCCAAACCGGGTTTTTGTGGATGCTGCCGTTCCGCTCTGGTAGAGTGACTGTCCGAACTGCGAAGCAAGCCTTGGCGACACCGGAAGGTCGGCCGGGCTGCTCCGGATGACTCGCCGGTTGGCTGAGTTGGGTCCCACTCAGGGGAGACCAGTCCGGTGACGTTCAAAGCGTGAGGAACGACATGAGCAGTAGGAAGCGTTCGACATCGCAGACCGACGACTTCGATCCGTACCACAAGTGGCTGGGCATTCCGAAGGGTAAACGGCCTCCGACCTTCTACGACCTGCTGGCCATCTCTTTGGATGAAGAGGATGCGGAGGTCATTCGTGGGGCCGCCGAGCAACGGCGTCGGTTTGTCGAGTCGAAGCGAGGCGACGGCCACGAGGCAGCAGTCGCCGGAGTCCTGTATCAGATTGACGAAGCGGAACTGATCCTGCTGAATTCCGAAATGCGGCGAGACTACGACCGACGCTTGAACCTCTTCGGCAAACGTCGCCGCAGGCGGCAAGTCGATCCCACCGGCACTCGTCCTCGAATCGACTCCCGCCCCGGCAGGACGGTGGGAGAAGGGAGTGGGATCGTGAGGACGTTCATCGGAGTCATGGCGGTCCTGCTGGTCGGTTTCGGCGTGATGGCATGGTTCAGTTTTCAGTTGCCCTGGGGCAAGCCTGCCAAGTCACCGGATGATCGGAGCACCGAAGTCATAGCAGCGGCCCCGCAGATGGCCGCTCAGCCACGAGGGGAAGTCAAACCTGCCGCACAGCCAGCGGAAGTCCCTGACCCGAAGCCGTCTGAACTTTCGGCGCAGAAGGTTCCCTCAGCCGCCGAAGACACGCAACCTGCTTCAAGAGCAAGCAGTTTACCGGAAGAAGGCGTGATCCTGAAGGAGCATACGGCGTATGTGGGACGCCTCGCATTCTCTCGCGACGGAGCAAGGCTCATCTCGGGCAGCCATGACCAGACGGTCAAGGTGTGGGACATTGAGTCGAGAAGCGTTTTGACGTCCTTCGCCGCTCATGCGAGTCCCATCACGTCGGTAGATATCTCCCCTGACGGAAGGTTCGTGGCATCGGCAGGTGGGGACAGCACTATACGGATTTTCGACGCCACGACCGGCGAGGAGACGGCGAGATTCGAGCAAGCTGGTGTCACGAGAGTTCTGTTTATGCCGGACGGTGCGTCATTGCTGTCATCAAGCACGGACAAGACCGTCAAGAAGTGGGAAATTGGGCAGCGGAACGCTGTGGCATCCTACGACAACGGCTTTGGCGTTCGAGATGTGGCCATGGCGCCCAATGGCAGGACGTTCGCCTCAACCGCCAAGGGGAAGGTCATTGTTCGCAGTACCGAGGACGGCACCGTCATCTCCGACCTGCTGGTCGACATGGACGGCGTGGCCCTGTCTCTCGCTTACTCCCCGAACGGTCAGATGGTCGCTGGAACCGTTTTGGGACGTGAAGTAGTGATTTGGGATGCAACGGCAGGCGAACAACTGAGATCGTTTCGGGCACCGTGGACCGTCCTGCACACCTTGTCAATGCACCCCCACGGGAAGCGGTTGGCCACTTCCAGCACCCAAATAATGGGAATGGATTCCGTGCAGGAGATCACGCTGTTTGACATGGAGTCGGGAAAGCAGCAACGCACGCTGATAAAGGCGTTGCAAAAACGACCGCTTCTCGGAACGGCCTTTTCGCCGGACGGTGCGGCATTCGCGGTTGGGAAAGATGATGGCAGCATCGACCTGCTGCCGTTGGCTCCTCAACCCACAACCGCATCGAGCGGGACAACAGCCCCGCAAAATGAGGCAGCGGACTCCACTCCGAACGAACAACAGCGGTTCTTCGTCCTGGAGGTTTGGGCCAATGGGGAATGCGCCATATCGGTCAGGCCACGCCCGGCTGACGAAGAAATGACCGGCGAGCAAATTGAGGTCTCCAGTCTGCCTGGTGCCGTAGTCACGAAGCAGAAGGACGGAACGCTTCGGATTCACCATGATTTTGCCAAGGCCGACCTTTCGGCGTTCTCAGCTTACGGCCATGTCTCCGTGAAGGACGGGTTCTTCGTTCTGGAGCCGAAGGAAGGGGATCCGCTGCCAGGGAAATGGGCCAAGGCTCATTATTCCCGACCTTTCCGGCTTCCACTGCGCATGGCTCATGAAATCGAGGATTTCGGACGGAACACGCTGATCGTTGAGTTGCGAAACAATGCCGCCAACGAACGGCTCGTCCTGAATCTTATTCCGACTGACGGTCAACAGTCATTTATCCTGTCGGCATCCTGGCTGCAAGGCACTGGTAAGCAGACAAAGACGCAGGTTCTTGTGGAGAACGTAACGCTCGACACAACAGAAAATGAGAAGTGGGAATTCCGGCTTCCTATCCCCAACGAGCCACAACCCGACTTGCTGTCCTGGTTCAGCCTCGCCGTCAGAGGGGATTCCCCGATGACGTTGAAAAGCCTGACGGTCGAGGGGCACATCATGCCGATCTTTGGCATTGGTTTCGGCGAGCGAGGCGATACGGTCTTCGCCGAGCATGTCCTCCCCAATTCACTGGCCGAACGTGCGGGCGTAAACCCTGGCGATGTGGTCACGGGCATCAACGGCAAGCCGCCTCGCTCCAAGGAACAGGCGGTTTCGATGATGAGAGACGTGGCGTTCGGCGAAACGGTGACGCTGGCGATCCAACGTCGCGGACGACGGCAGACGATCCGCATCAAGGCCGAGTAGGTGGAGGCTTTCGCACATGAACGAGCAGGATGGCACGCCTTCCAGAGACGCGGACTGGCCCCAACGCATGAAGCGTCGAGATCGGCAGCCCCGCCCATTCGACCAGATGCCGCTCCTGCATCAACAGGTTGTGATTGCACCCGGTGTCGAGAATTGCCGGGAACGATGCGCTGCCGTTTGGCTCGGTGCGGCCCCACGCTCCGACGCTGATCCAGAGCACGATCTGCTCCGGTTTGATGGCTACTGGTTCGCCGCGCACGGAGACGCTCGTAGCGTGATCGAACCAGGGTAACTGGCGAATGATCGCGGCCACGCGAATGTCCGACTAAACGTCACCGAAAGCGATCTCGATTTCTTCGTCGGGATCGAAGACGCCGGGCTCGACGAGTGTGACGATGAACTCGTCCCGCGCCAGGCCGCGGCGCAGGCATTCCTGGTACAGTGGCGTCTGGCGGCGGCCGAAGCCGATGCGCTCGTCGCCGTGGTAGGCGACCCACTGGCCGCGGTGCTTTTTCAAGAGGTCCGGCAGGTCGCGGCGGAATGCGGCGATGGATTGGGTGATCATCGGCGGCGGGTCGGCTTCCAGCAGCGCGCGGAGGGCGGCGGCACGCTCTTCGTCGCTCTGCGGGCGATGAACGTCGGTGTGCGGGATGGTGCTCACGGTGGAACCCTCGGGAACGGAGCGGTGGATGTGTATCGCGCCGGCGATTATAGCACGAAGCCGGCCCAGAAGTGCGGAACACTGATGGGCACTAATCTCCGCTAATCGGCCAGAGCAGAAGCCAAAGTAGAATCAGTGTCGATTAGTGGAGATCAGTGTTCCCGCCCGATCAACCCTCGCCGATTGCCGGTCAGTATCGGCAGCGCGTATGATGAGGCCAAACCATGATCCATCCTCACGATTTCGCGCGTCGGCAAATGGAGCTCACCGCCGAGTTTGCCCGGTATGTCGTCGATCATCCCGAGGTCGATGACAGGCTGCCGGAGCAGTCTTACATCTACTTTGAGATTGCCGGCGAAGCTGAGTTCAATCGCACAGCCGCGAACTGGCCGAGCGGCAACTGCGCGAGGAAGGGCTGCCGATTGTTTGCGTGCGGATCAAGGGCCTGGCGCCGCCGCAGGGCTCGCGGCTGATCGATCCGGAGATCGAAACCGCATCTGCTGTCGCCTGATCGCAACGCGTGGCCGGGGTCGACCGAAAGCACGTCCGGTGGGCGGTAGCCCACCCTACTTCTTGAGGGGGGGGTCGTTGTGCTTTTGCTGCCAGTCGCGGAGCTTCGCGTTTAGCGTTGAGAGCGTTTCCTGGTGTGCGGGTTGGCGGCTCAGGTCGTGCAGTTCGTGCGGGTCGTTGGCCAGGTCGAAGAGCTGCGTGCGGTCCAGGTGGGGGTAGTGGATCAGCTTCCAGCGGTCGGTGCGGAGCATGCGCTGGAAGTCTCGGAAGTAGCCCACGACGAAGGGGTGCACGCTCTCGGCGGTGCCCTCGAGGACTGGCTTCAGGCTTTTGCCTTCGACGGCTGCCGGGACTGCGATGCCGCACAGGTCGCAGACGGTGGGGAACAGGTCGCGCAGGTAACACTGGGCGGGCGTGCGGCGCGCGGTGGAGATGCCGGGGCCGCGGAAGATGAGCGGCACCTGAATCGTGTGCTCGTACATGCTTTGCTTGCCGCGCAGGCCGTGGCTGCCGACCGCGAGGCCGTGGTCGCTGGTGAAGATGACCAGCGTGTCTTCGCTCTGGCCGGTCTGGTCCAGTGCGTCCAGGATGCGGCCGAGTTGCTCGTCCATGTGCGTGATGACGGCGTAGTACACGGCCAGCTCGTCGCGGACCATCTCGGGCGTGCGCGGCCACTCGAAGAGCCGCTCGTCGCGGCCTTCGAGGTTGCCGTGGTCGAAGGGGTGCCGGGGCAGGAAGTTCTCGGGCAGGGGCAGCTTTGCGGGGGCGTAGCGGCCGGCGTAGCCGAAGGGCATCAGCAGTGGATCGTGCGGGGCCGTGAAGTTGACGTGCAGAAAGAACGGCTTGTCGGGGCGGCGGTTGATGAAGCGGATGGCGGCGTCGGCAATCTTCGCGCTGATGCCGGGGGAGAGGCCGACGCCGCGCTCGGGACGCACGGTGCCGTCGTTCTCGCGGAAGAGCCAGCCGCGGTAGCCGGTGACTTCGCGGCCGTTCCAGTCGAAGGTCGGTACCCACCACTTGCCGCCGCCGCCGGTGAACAGGCCGTCGGTCTCTTCGTAGCCGTGATCGCGCGGCAGACCTTTGTTGTGCCACTTGCCGACGTACCAGGTGTGCCAGCCGGCGCGGCGCATGGTTTCGGCCCAGCGGGGGACGCCGTCGCGGAAAGCGCCGCCGAAATCGCGGACGCCGCTGGTGAAGCCGCTGACGCCGGTCAGCAGTTCTGCGCGGCTGGGCGTGCAGATGGGGTTGGCGCAGATCGCGCGGGTGAAGGTTGTGCCGCGGGCGACGAGGCGGTCGAGGTTGGGCGTGTGAATGTGCGGGTTGCCGAGGGCGGCGATCGTATCGGGCCGCTGGTCATCGGTGACGACGAGCAGCACGTTTCGCCGCCCGGGAGCGGCGGCATTCGCGAGCGCCGCCTCGGCGAGGATTACGAGCAGTCCAGCCAGAAGGGCCGTGGGGGTCCACTGCATTTCACTATCTCCGGCAAAACGCGCGGCGGAGCAATGATCGGCCATTGTATTGCGGCCGTGGACGCACCGAAACCGGCTCGTCGCGCCTGCGGTCACGGCTTTGGAAAGCCGTGCGACTGTATTTCCGGGTGGATCCCGCGGTTGCGGCGGGTACGATGACGGGCAAATCGCCGGGAAATGCGGCCGCAGGCGAAACCCCGCAGCCGGTTGCGGGTTTGATATCAAAGGCGGCCGCCCGCCATGGGTCCATTCTGAGGTCATTCGATCAGCATGTCATTTCAAATCGCCTGGACGCGGCGCGCGTTTCTGAATCGCTGTGCGTTCGGCGCCGCGCTGTTTGCGACGCCGGGGCTGTTCGCCGAGGAGCTGACGCGCACGCCGCCGCAGACCGAGGGGCCGTTCTACCCTGATCGGCTGCCGCTCGATACCGACAACGACCTCCTGATGATCAACGACGGCATCACGCCGGCCGTCGGCCAGGTGACGCACCTGGGCGGGCGGATTCTCGATGCCCGGGGCAATCCCATCCGCGGGGCCGTCGTGGAAGTCTGGCAGGTCGACAACAAGGGTTCGTACCTGCATTCGGACGGCGACGGCGGGCAGGGACGCGACGGCAACTTTCAGGGCTTCGGCCGGTTCCTCACGGGCCGCACGGGTGAGTATTACTTCCGAACGATCAAGCCCGTGCCTTATACGTTCCGCACGCCGCACATTCACTTTGCGGTGAAGATCAAGGGCCGCGAAGAGTTCACCACACAGTGCTACGTGAAGGGCGAGCCGCTGAACCAGCAGGACCGCATTTTTCAGTCGGTGCGCGAACCGGCGGCCCGCGAGGCCCTGCTGGTGGATTTCAAGCCGCTGAAGGAATCGAAGATCGGCGAGCTGACGGCGAACTTCGACATCGTGCTGGGCTTCACGCCCAAAGGGTGAGACATGCGGCCGGTGCTGGCGCCTCTATTCCTGACTTTGGCGATCGACTTCCTGCCCTTTCGACTTTCGACTCTTTCGACCTTCGACCCTGAGTTGAGCGTTTCGCAGCGCAAGCCGCTGACTTCAATGTGTCCTATCCCAGTCAGGCAGGAGATAAGTCATGCAGAAGCTTTCGAGAATGCTGACCGCCGTACTCGTGCTCGCGTGGAGCGCCGGCAGCGTCGTCGCCCAGGACCAGGAACGGCCGGAGCGCCGCCGCGATGGCGAACGCCGTGAGGGCCAACGCCGTGAGGGCGAGCGGCGTGAGGGCGAGCGGCGTGAGGGCG
>JAHWKJ010000759.1 GCA_019347905.1 Planctomycetota bacterium | reverse complement strand
AAGGCGACGGCAGCCGGTGGCGGTTGCAGACGTCCAAGATTTCCGTAAACCTTCGCAGTTCGACCGGCGCCGATCTGCGGCTCGTCTCGCTCGTCGGCGCAAACGCGGCAGAGAGCCACACACGTCAGCCACATCGAACAAGCGAGGAACACACGACCCAGCCGGTGGTGACGCATCGACGCCTCCAGACCGCAGTATGAATTCAACGACAGCATCGCTACGAGTCTATGCCGCGGCCGGCGGGATGAGAATGCCGATCAGCGCGCGGCAGTCTGAGCTACATTGCAGCAGAGCGCCCGACGCCAGGCTCGTACGCGACCTTCGACCGACCGCGACTGAATTGAACAGGAGTCAACGGAGATAACGAAGCTCCAACTCGGTGCCGTAATCTGACAAAGGCGTCACTTCTCCGTTGCCTTCGTTCGCTCCTGTTCAAATTCGTTTTCGCTGCTTCAACTTTGCGTGCCTTTGCGCCTTCGCGCCTTTGCGTCAATCGTGGGACGAATCGTATCGCATTCCAGTTCCGGAAATCTCCCTCGCGGCGGCGGCCGCGGACTTTCGTTTCAACGAGTGACGATGCTAACATGGATGTGCCCGCGGCCGGGTCACACCCGCTGCGGGCGTCCCGCCCCGATTGTCACTCCACGCCTGCCGCCTGCCCGGTAACCGGCCCTGTGCCGCAGTCAACTTCCACCCGGTGGTCTGATGCCTCGCTAATCCGAGCTTCGGCCCGAACCGCCTGTGACGGATCGTCAGAACAGGGGGAGAGTCTCATGTTTCGGCCAAGCGCTCGCTTTCGGTCGCGATTCCTCGTCCTCGCTGCCGCGGCGGCTGCGTGCCTTGCGGGCCTCGGGACCGCCTCGGCGCAACTCCCGCAGACGCGGCTGTACTCGCTGTTTCCCGCCGGCGGAAAGGCCGGGGCCACGGTCGAGGTCCAGGTCACACGCGGCGACGACATCGACGAGCTTCAGCGGTTGATCTTCAGCCATCCCGGCATCAAGGCCGAGCCGAAGATGCAGGAGGAGAACGGCGAGAAGAAGCCCGTCGCCAACACGTTCGTGGTGACGATCGACGGCGGCGTGCCCCCCGGCTTCTATGAACTGCGGGCCGTCGGTCGCTTCGGGCTGTCGAACCCCCGGCGCTTCGAGGTGGGCAAGCGCGAGGAAGTGCCGGAGGCGGAGCCCAACAACGAGCGCGAACAGGCCCAGGCGCTGCCGCTCAACCAGGTGATCAACGGCCAGGCCGGCGGCGGGGCCGACGTCGATTGGTTCAAGCTCGCCGGGAAGGCCGGGCAGCGTGTGGTGCTCACCGCCCGCGCGGCGCGGCTCGACTCGCGGATGGAGGGCGTGATCTGGCTGTTCAATGCGTCCGGGGATCTGCTCGGCTACAGTGATAACCAGATCCGCCGCGATCCCGACCCGCTCCTCGATATCACGCTGCCGGCCGACGGCGAGTACTTCGTCAAGCTGCACGACACCGACTTCCGCGGCGGCAGCGACTACTTCTACCGCCTGCTGGCCAGCACAGCCCCCCACATCGATTTCATCATGCCGCCGGCCGGCGCGGCGGGGACGACGGCCGATTACACGCTGTACGGCCGCAATCTGCCGGGCGGACAGCCGGCTGGTGTGACGGCCGACGGTGCGGAATTGCAGAAGCTCGCGGTGAAGATCGCACTCCCCGCGCAGCCCACGCTCGATGCGCAGGTGGCCGCCATGCCGGTCGAAGCGGGGATGGACGGTATCTCGTACTCGCTCGATTCGCCCGAAGGCACGTCGAACCCGGTCATGCTGTATTTCGCCACGGCCCCCGTCGTGCTGGAGACGGAGCCGAACAACGAGCCGGCCCAGGCGCAGAAGGTGACGGTGCCCGTCGAAATCGCCGGTCAGTCCCAGCAGCCTGCCGACGTGGACGTTTACCAGTTCGACGCCAAGGCGGGTGAAGTCTTGTACGTCGAGGTGTTTGGGCAACGGGTGGGAACCACGCTCGACCCGTACCTCGTCGTCGAGCAGGTCACGACCACCGACACGGGCGAAGAGCAGGTCAAGCGCCTGCAGGCCGTCGATGACGACAACACGAACCTCTACCAGAACGTCTTCGACACCAACACCGACGACCCC
>JAHWKJ010000246.1 GCA_019347905.1 Planctomycetota bacterium | reverse complement strand
TAAACGTCCCTTCGGGTTTCGTCATTCGTCATTCCCGAAGTCATTTTTTATGCGCGTATCGCTGCTTGGGCGGGCTGACGGTGCCGAGCGAACTGCTGCAGGTCTTGCACCAGCGCTCCTTCGCCCCATCGTCGGTATAGCGGTAACCGACGCGGACGGCCTGATTGCAGGAGCCACAATAGAGCTTGACATTCGAGCTGTCAATCGGCGCCTCGAGCTGCAAGCGGCCGCCCTGCGGGCTGCGGGGATGGCCCCGGCGGACGTGCTTGTAGACGCGATTGATGCCCTCGACAACGAGCCTTTTGCCGCCGTCGAGCACGTTGATGACCTTGTGCGGCGCGGGCCCTTTCTGGTCGCCCGCCGTCACCACGACTGAGTCGCCGCGCTGGATCTTCATCACACCACCTCGCTCGCCAGGCTGATGATCTTCATAAAGCGGCGGTCGCGCAGCTCGCGGGCGACGGCCCCGAAAATGCGGGTGCCGCGGGGGTTGCCGTCCGTGTCGATCAGCACCACCGCGTTGGAATCGAACCGCACGTAGCTGCCGTCTTCGCGGCGGCTGGGTTTCTTGACGCGGACGATGACGGCGCGGGCGACGCGCACCTTCTTGGTCTTGTCGGTGAAGGGGCTGCCGGGGAGGGCCTTGATCACGCTGACGACGATGATGTCGCCCAGCCCGGCGTAGCGCTTGCGCGAGCCGCCCAGCACTTTGAGGCACCGGGCGACTTTGGCGCCGCTGTTATCGGCCACGTCGAGCAGCGTCTGCATCTGAATCATGACTGTGCCTCCGCCTGCGCGGCCGGCTGACCGCCGGCCTGCTCTTCACCGGGAGCCGCACCGGCCGCCGAGTGCTGTTCGAGTTCCGCCGCCCCAATTTCCGGCGCCGCCAGCACGGCCTCGGACGCGCGCTGCACGACCCGCACGAGTTCCCAGCGCTTGGTCTTGGAGTGGGGGCGGGATTCGACGATCTCGACGAGGTCGCCTTCGTGGGCGTCGTTCTGTTCGTCGTGCACGTGGCAGACCGTGCGGCCGCGGACGATCTTGCCGTAGCGCGGATGGCTGTACCGCCGCTCGATTTCCACGCGCCGCGACTTGTCGCGCTTGTCGCTGGTGACGATGCCTGTGAGCCGCTTCTTCATGCCTGCTGGTCCTGCCTGGGCGCCGTGGCCTGCTGTTTCAATTCCCGCTCGCGCTGGATGGTGAGGATCCGCGCCACTTCGTGACGTAGCTTCTTGAGATTGCTGGGCGCGTCGAGTTTTTCGGTCGCCGCCTGGAAGCGCAGCCGGAACAGTTCCTGCCGCGCCTCGCGCAGGTTGTGCCCGAGCTGGTCGTCGCTCATTTCTCGGAGTTCGGTGGCTTTGGTCATGGTTGAGGGTTGAGGGTTGAGGGTTGAGGGCCAGAGCAAGCAAACGGATCGCAGGGATGAAATCAGCCAACTCCCACTTCTGGCCCTTGACCCTTGTCCCTTGACCCTTGTCCTCCCCTAAATCGTTGGTCGCCGGCCCACCAGCCGCACGCGGACCGGGAGCTTGTACGCCACGCGAGCCAAACATTCTCGCGCGGCTTCCTGGCCCACGCCGGCCAGTTCGAACATCACTGTGCCTTCCTTCACCACCGCCACCCAGTGGTCCGGCTCGCCCTTGCCTTTGCCCATCCGCGTCTCGAGCGGCCGGGCCGTCACCGACTTCTGCGGAAAAATGCGGATATACACCTTGCCCTCGCCGCGCACGTACTGCGTGGCCGCGATGCGGCAGGCTTCGATTGTTTGTGCGGAAATATGTCCCGGCTCAAGCGATTGCAGGCCCCAGTCGCCGTAGGCCACCGTGTTGCCGCGGGTGGCCTTACCTTTTATGCGACCTCTTTGGCTTTTGCGATGCTTGACCCGCTTTGGCATGAGCGCCATCGCCGGCCTCCTCGTCTGCGTAATCTCCCAGATCGATCCACACCTTCACACCGATGATGCCCTGCGCCGTGCGGGAGACGGCGAAGCCGTAATCGATGTGCCGCCGCAGCGTCGAGAGCGGCACCGAGCCGCGGTTGGCCTTCTCAGTGCGGGACATTTCCGACCCGCCCAGCCGGCCCGACAACTCGACCTTCACGCCTTTGGCCCCGCTTTCCACCACCTGATCGAGCGCCCGCTTGATCGTCCGGCGGAAGCTGCCGCGCTTGCGAAGCTGCTGGGCGATGTCTTCGGCGACGAGCACGGCGCTCTTCTGCGGATTGTTGATTTCGACGATTTTCAGTTCCATGCGGCGGCCGGTGAGCTCTTCGAGCTCCCCCTTGAGGCGATCGACTTCCTGCCCCTTGCGGCCGATGATGATGCCCGGCCGGGCCGTGAACAGGTGCACGACGACCTGGTCGCGGGTCCGCTCGATTTCGATCTTGGGGATGCCGGCGAACTGGTACTTGTCCTTGATGAACTTGCGGATCTTGCGGTCCTCGACCAGCAGCGGGCCGAACTCTTTCTTGGAGGCGAACCAGCGGCTGCGCCAGTCTTCGGTGATGCCGACGCGGAAGCCGGTGGGGCGAACTTTCTGACCCATTTGTCTATCTCATTCGTTTCACAAAGCCCACGGGCCAGAACCCGTGGGCTTAGAGTTTATGCGCTATGCCAGTTCTGGAACTTCCAGGCCGACGTGTATGTGTGCGGTGCGCCGGCGGATGATGTAGGCCATGCCGCGGGCGCGAGGTTGAATGCGTTTGAACATGGGACCGCCGTCCACGCGGACCTCCACGATCTTCAGGCGGTCGACATTGCGGGCGTTTTTGGTTTCCGCATTGGCCATGGCGCTCTTGAGGACGCTTTCCAAAAATCGCGCGCCGCGGTTGGGCAGGTAGCGCAGCGCGTGCATTCCTTCCAGGGCCGACTTGCCGCGGATCATGTCCGCGAACGGCCGGACCTTGGTGGCCGAGATGCGGGCGAAGCGGTGTGTGGCTTTGACGAGGGCCATGGTTACCTCTTCCCTTTCGCGCCATGTCCGCGGAACGTCCGCGTGGGAGCGAACTCGCCGAGCTTGTGGCCGACCATCTCCTCGCTGACGTAAACGTTCACGTGCCGCCGGCCGTCGTGAACGAGAAACGTGTGGCCGACGAATTCCGGCGAGATGGTCGAGCGCCGGGCCCAGGTCTTGACGGCTTCCTTGCGGCCGGTTTCATTCATGCGGTCGATCTTCTTCAACAGCTTTTCGTCGACGAAAGGGCCTTTCTTGCTCGAACGGCTCATCGGCTGCTCCAAGTCACGTAGCACAAGCAGCTTGCTTGTGCGGGATAATTAATTGTCGACGTCGGGACCCTGTTCCAAACAACAAGCAGGCTGCTTGTTCTACGGATTAGTTAGCGGACCTTCAAAACGCCGTAACGCCGCGACTTGCGCCGGCGGATAATGGCTTTGGCGGAATTCTTGCGGGGCTTGCGGGTGCGACCGCCCTTGGACAGCAAACCGGTGCGGCTGCACGGGTGCCGGCCGCCGGAGGTCCGGCCTTCGCCGCCGCCCATGGGGTGATCGATCGGGTTCATGGCCGTGCCGCGGGTGTGCGGGCGGCGACCTTTCCAGCGGTTGCGCCCGGCCTTGCCCAGCACGATGCTGGAATGCTCGCTGTTGCCGATCTCGCCCACGGTCGCGCGGCAGCCGCTGGGCAGACGGCGGACTTCCCCCGACGGCAGCGTAATCTGCGCCCACTTGCCCTCGCGGGCGTTGATGACGGCGGATGTGCCGGCGCTGCGGCACAACTGGCCGCCGCGACCGGGCCGCATTTCGATGTTGTGAATCGTGGTGCCCGGCGGAATGCGCTCCAGCGGCAGGCAGTTGCCGACGTTCGGCTCGACGTCCGGCCCGCTATGGATCGTGTCGCCGGCCTTGAGACCGTCGGGAGCGAGGATGTAGCGTTTCTCCCCGTCGGCATAATGCAACAGGGCGAGGCGGGCGGAACGGTTGGGATCGTACTCGATGAACGCGACCTTCGCGGGAACGCCGTCCTTGTTGCGCTTGAAGTCGATCACGCGGTACATCCGCTTGTGTCCGCCGCCGCGGTGAAACGCCGTGATCTTGCCCTGGAAATTGCGGCCGCCGGTTTTGCGGGCGCGCTTCACCAGCGCCTTCTCGGGCTTCTTCTTGCGGTCGGTGATCTCGGCGAAATCGCTCACCGAGGCGCCGCGTCGCCCGGGACTGGTCGGTTTGTAGTGGCGAATACCCATGGCTTTGAGCTTTCAGCAGTCAGCTTTCAGCGGTCAGCCATCAGCCTTGAGCGATCGGCCGCTGAAAGCTGACAGCTTTCTTAGAAGAACGCGATCCGGTCTTCCTCGTGCAACTGGACGATGGCCTTTTTCCAGGCGTTGGTGTAGCCGTGCGAGAACTTGTGGCGGCGGGGCTTGCCCTTGCGGTTCTGCGTGCGGACCTTGAGGACGCGCACGTTCCACAGTTCTTCGACGGCCCGGCGGATGTCCGTCTTGGTGGCGGCCGCGTTAACTTCGAACGTGTACGAGTTGTCCCGCTCCGAGAGGTGCGTGCCCTTCTCCGTCACCAGCGGGCGCACGACCACCTGGTAGGGTTCGAGTTTGACACCCTTCTGCGTTTCGCGTGTGGCGGCTTCGGCTGGCATGGCTCGCTGCTCCTGACCTTTCAACTTTCCGGCTCGCCGGGGGCCGGCTCGCCGGGGGCCGCGCTCGCGGCAGGACGGCCGGCCCGCAGCGCGTCCAGGGCGTCCTTCGTCACGACCAGCCGCCGCTGCCGGAGCACGTCGTAGGCGTTGAGATCCTTCGCCGGCGAAACGCGCAAGTCGGCGATGTTGCGCGACGAGCGCCAGATGTTCTGGTCGTAGTCGGCGATGGTTAAGAGGCAGCTTTGACCGCCGACGCCCAGGGCCTTGAGCATCGTCGCGACGGTCCTGGTCTTCGGCTGGTCGATCGCCAGCGTGTCGATGACGATGGCCTCTTCGTCGAGGAACTTACTGAGCAGGGCCATCCGCGTGGCGAGACGCATCGCCTTTTTCGGCATGCGGTAGGACCAGTCCTTGGGTTGCTTGGCGAAGGCGTGGCCGCCGCCGCGGCGAACGGGCGTGCGGCGGTTGCCGGCGCGGGCGCGGCCGGTGCCTTTCTGCCGGTACAGCTTCTTGGTGCTGCCGGCGACCATGCCGCGGGACTTGGTGCGGACGGTGCCCACGCGGCGGTTGGCTTCGTACATGACGACGACGTCGTGCAGAAGCTGCTTGTTGATGCCGGCGGCCAGCTCCCGCGGATCGAACTCGTAGGTGCCGACTTCCTTCCCCGCGGTGTCGCGAACGCTGACGGAGATCATGACGTGGTTCCCTCGCCGGCCTTTCGCCGTCTCTTCGTGGTGTGGCGAATCATCACGTAGCCGCCGACCGGACCCGGCACGGCCCCCTTCACCAGCAGCAGGTTCGAGTCCTGCTCGATACGGACGACCCGCAGGTGCCGCATGGTGTTGCGGGCGTTCCCGTAATGCCCGGCCATGCGGGTGCCCTTGAAGACGCGGGAGGGGTCGGCGCTCATGCCGATCGAGCCGGGATGGCGGTGCACGCGTTTGACGCCGTGGCTGGCCCCCTGGCCGCTGAAGTTGTGCCGCTTCATCACGCCGGCAAAGCCGCGACCCTTGTTGGTGCCGATGACGTCGACGAACGTCACGCCGTCAAAAAGGGCGGGGCCGAGCGTCTGGCCAATCTCCAGGCCGTGGTCTTCGCCGTCGGTGCGGAACTCGCGGATGAAGCGCTTGGGCTCGCAATCAGCGCGGGGCGGCGCTTCGACTCCGGCCGCCTGCCGCTGCCGCTGCCGCTTGCTTTGAATGGCCGCGACATGTCCGCGCTCGCTGCGGATAGCGCGTTTGCGGGGCTTGTCGTCGAAGCCGATCTGCACGGCGTCGTAGCCCTCGCGGTCCCTGGTGCGCAGCGCCAGCACGACGCACGGTCCGGCCTCGATGACGGTGACCGGCAGGAGCCGGCCTTCGTCGTCGTGGATCTGCGTCATGCCGATTTTGCGGCCGAGGAGTCCGACGGGCATGGTTCGTCGCTTTCAGCTTTCAGCGGTCAGCTTTCAGCCGGAGGGGCGTGAAAAGCGATCGCTGGTTTGTCCAACACGTTAGCGATCCGGCTCGCAGCGGTCAGCGGCGGAACGCTGACTGCTGCAAGCTGATCGCTGACAGCTTATCTGAGGGCCGGCCGCGAGCGGGAACCGCCGCGATCGACCGTCGTTACACCCACAATGCGGGATCGGCCTTGCGGCCGAACGTGCCACTATCCGCCGGCAGTGGCTTTGATCTTGATGTCCACGCCCGCGGGCAGCGACAGCTTGTTCAAGGCGTCGATGGTTTTGCCCGTGGGCTGCATGATATCGATCAGCCGCTTATGGGTGCGAATCTCGAACTGCTCCCGCGACTTCTTGTCGATGTGCGGGCTGCGCAGCACTGTGTAGCGCTCGATGCGTGTCGGCAAGGGAATGGGTCCGTGAACGACGGCCCCGGTTCGCTTCGCCGTGTCGACGATATCGGACGCCGACTGATCGAGCACCGAATGATCGTAGGCTTCCATGCGGATCCGAATCCGCTCCTGACTCGCCCCGGCCACTCAAGTGATCCTTCCGAAACGGGTTACGTCCACCGAATCCATCGCAGGCTGGGTCCGGAAAACCAGCAATGTTATCTGTGCCGTTTCGGACTGTCAACGAACGCCGCAACGCTTTGCGCGAAAAAATTTCTGCGTGACCGGCCGTAGCGGGCAGGGTTGCCGCAAGGAGGCGCAGAAGGCGCAAAACAAG
Source organism: Planctomycetota bacterium (assembly GCA_019347905.1). Classification (GTDB taxonomy): domain Bacteria; phylum Planctomycetota; class Planctomycetia; order Planctomycetales; family Planctomycetaceae; genus JAHWKJ01. The sequence goes on along the minus strand of JAHWKJ010000246.1, from coordinate 1,995 downwards.
TCGCAGAAGGGGCGAGGCCTGCCCCGAGCCTTTGGTTGATCGCTGGTGTGGGGGAGATTACATTCTGAAAAGCCCGGTTCCAAGATGCGCCGTTTGTCCAGAGGATGCCATGGCCGAAGAAGCGGTTTTGAAAGCCCAGATTCGCAAACGCACCGGCAGTGCGGAATGCCGGCGGCTGCGTCGGCAGGGTGTTCTGCCGGGCACTGTCTACGGCCACCGGGAAGACGCCGTCGCGATTGCCGTTCCCGCGGACCGCTTCGACGCGATCGTTCACGGTGGACACCGCGTGGTCGAGATGGAGCTCGACGGCCATAACCAGACGGCCCTCCTGCAGGACGTGCAATGGGACCCGCTGGGGATCAGCATTCAGCACTTCGACCTCTTGCGCGTCGATCGTAACGAGCGCGTGACCGTGGACGTGACGATCGTGCTCCGCGGCACGGCTCCCGGCGCCGTCGCCGGCGGCGTGGTCGAGCACCAGTTGCACAAGCTGAGCATCGAGTGCCCTGCGGTCGGGATTCCCGATTCGATCGTCGTGCGGATCGGCGAATTGCAAATCGGGCAGTCGATCCACGTGGGCGATCTCGAACTGCCGGAAGGCGTCACCGTGCTCACGTCGGCTGACCAGCCGGTCGTGCAGGTCGTCGAGGCCGTTGAAGCTGAAGAGCCGACCGGCGAAGAAATTCCCGGCCCGGTGGAGCCGGAACTCGTCCGCCGCAAGGAGGAAGCCGCCGAGGGCGAGGATTGATGAAGGTTGTCGTGGGACTGGGCAATCCGGGGCCGGCATACCGCAAGACGCGCCACAACGTCGGCTTCGAGGTCGTCGCCGAGCTTACGCGGCGGCACGGTGGGGCCTCGCCGTCGGTTCGCTACGACGCCGAGATCGTCGAGATCTTCGACGGCGGCGAAAAGGTGTTGCTGGTCGCCCCGCAGACGTACATGAACGAAAGCGGCCGCGCCGTCGCGCCGCTCGTTTCGTGGTACCAACTGCCGCTCGAAAACCTGCTGGTCGTCTGCGACGACCTGAACCTGCCGTGCGGCAGGCTGCGGCTGCGGGGCAGCGGATCGGACGGCGGGCAGAAGGGCCTGCGGAGCATCATCCAGCGGTTGGGTTCCGAGGAGTTCGCACGGCTGCGAATCGGCATCGGCCGCCCGCCCGGCCGGATGGCAGCCACCGACTACGTGCTCGGCCGCTTCACCAGCGAGCAACGCGAGGAGATCGATCATGTGCTGGCATTGGCCGCCGACGGCGTCGAGCGCTGGCTCCGCGAAGGCCTGGACGCCGCCATGAACGCCGTCAACGCGCCGTCGGCGGAGTAAGCGTTTAGCCGCGACTCGCCAGAGGAGCGCTCTTGCCGCGAGGGCGTTTGCGAAGCGGGCCGCGAGCGGCCCGGCGAAATGGGAAACCCGGAGTGCGCGCCTGTTCGCCCGCTCGCGCCTCAAAACCCGGCGACATAGGGAATCGAGCCGGCCGTCTCACGGATGGCGTCCTGCGCTTCCAGCAACTGCGCCAGGAAATCGAACCGCCCGCTGGTGAGCGCGTCGCGGGCGCTTTCCGGAATGTGCCCGGCGACGCGTTCGCCGCCAAACCGCACTTCCTGTGCAACAAGATCAACGGTGATCTCGCCCGCGGGATTGTCTTCGACCCACCTGGCCATCCGCTCCAGTTCGCCGCGCCCGGCGCGCATGCAGGGGATGCCGAGCGCGGTGCAGTTCCCAAAGAAGATCTCCGCGAACGACTCGGCGACAACGGCCCGGATGCCCCACCGCATGAGCGCCTGCGGCGCATGCTCGCGGCTCGACCCGCAGCCAAAGTTCCGCCCGGCCACGAGGATGGAACCCTCTTCGAACCGCGAAACGGGGCGAGGATGGCCCGGAGCCGGCCGCCCGGGGGCAACAAAAGCCGGCACCACCACGACCACCCCCGGACCGCCCCCCAGACCTCCGGCCAGGCCGCACAGCGGGCCGCCGGGGTGCCATAGAGGCGACCTGCAC
>JAHWKJ010000245.1 GCA_019347905.1 Planctomycetota bacterium | reverse complement strand
TGCTCTTCCGATCTGATGTCGCGATGGATCCAGTTCTTCTCGTGGAAGTAGCGGATCGCCTCTCCCAGCTCGCAGATGAACCGCAGACGATTTTGCCGCATCGCTTCGTTCTGCGTTTCGACGAGAAAGCTGAGGCCGACGCCTTCGACGAACTCCATCACCAAAAACTGCTCGTTGTCCCGCGTCCAGCCGTATTCGAAGGTGCGGACGATGTGCGGGTGCTGGAGCTGAATGGCGATTTCGCCCTCGGTGGGTTTGGTGAGGCCGACGAAGCGCTGTTCGAGCCTGAGCGTCTTTACCCGGTCGAGCACCTTGAGCGCAACCGTGCGGCCGGACATGGTGTCGCGCGCCCGCCAGACCTTCGACATGCTGCCCTGTCCAACGCGGCCGATGAGATCGAAGCGGCGGGTGAGGTCGATCCGCTGGACCTTCGGCTTCCTGTCGAACAGGCCCTTGAAGAGCCGGCGAAGGGCGTTCATCGGAGGGTTGAGGGTTGAGGGTTGAGGGTTGAGGGTGCCGCGACCTCAACCGGAGACGGATCACCGGCCGATGAATGGCCGTCCCTCAATGTATTCGACGTGCAACCGTTCGACCATCCACCCTCAACCCTCAACCCTCAACCCTGCTACTTGCCGCAGTAGTCGATGATTCGCGCGATGTCGCTGCGGAGTTCGGCCCGGGGCACGATGCGGTCCACGAAGCCGTGCTTCAGCAGGAATTCGCTGGTCTGGAAGCCGTCAGGCAGCTCGATCTTCACCGTGGCCTGCACCACGCGCGGGCCGGCGAAACCGACCAAGGCTTTCGGCTCGGCCAGCACCACGTCTCCCAGAGAGGCGAAGCTGGCGGCGACGCCGCCCATCGTGTGGTTGGTGAGCACCGAAATGAACAGGCCCCCCCGCTCGAGGAAGCGTCCCAGGTCCGCCGACACCGTGCCCATCTGCATCAGCGACAAAATGCCCTCGTGCATCCGGGCGCCGCCGCCGGACGCGCTGACGATGGCCAGCGGCAGGTTGCGCTCCGTCGCCGCCTCGATCGCCCGCGTCAGCTTTTCACCCACCACCGAGCCCATGCTGCCCATGATGAAGGCGGAATCGGTCACGCCTAGCACCAGCGGACGGCCGCGCAGGTAGCCGCGGCCGACAACGCAGGCGTCCTTCAGGCCCGTCTTGCGCTGCTCGTCCACCAGGCGGTCCCGGTAGGGCTTCTTGTCGCAAAACTCCAGCGGATCGGCCGGCGACAGATTCGCGAACCACTCCTCGAAGCTGTCTTCGTCCAGCAGTTGCCGGATGCGCGTGCCGGCCGCGACGTAAAAATGATGGCCGCATTCGTAGCACACGCCGAGGTTCTGTTCGACCCGCTTGCGGAAGACCGTGTCGCTACACCCGTCACAACGGACCCACAGCCCCTCGGGCACCCCGCGTTTGCGCGGGCCGGATCGTTCCGCCGGGGCGCCGGCGCCTGTGGAAGCGAACTGATCGGCCCTCGAAACCTGGTTCACCGGGTGCGGCCTCCCTGGGCCGTGGTTGCTCCGGCGGAGCGACCGGCAAGCACCGCCGACGCCGCCGGATGCGGACCGAAGTGACCGTTGCGGCTGGTGTCAAACTCCTCGAGGGAGATGCCGCCCTTGCAACTGGCGATGGGATCGGGCATCTCGGGGGGCGAGCCGCTGAGCACGAAGCGGACCAGCGTCGCCAGCGGTTCCGAGGCGACGACGCCAAACACGTCCTTACGCTTCAGCGGCTTGGACAGCGCCCGCTCGATCCGCTCCAGCGCCTCATCGACCGTCTCGCCCTGTGGCGGGCAGATGGTCCGCGGTGATTCCCGCCATTGGCGATACACGCGGGGAAACTTGTGGCGAATTTCATCGACGCACAGGCCTTCCCACAGGCCCTGGTCGAGGTTCCGCAGTTCGTCGACTTCCTTGACCTTGACATCCAGCTCCGCGCCCAGGATTTCGGCCGTCGAGCGGGCCGGCTCTCCCGGGGACGTGTAGATCACTTCCAGATCCATCTGCCGCAGCCGGTCGACCACGGACCGCACCTGAGTCTCGCCGCGTGCGTTCATGGGGATCTCCAGCGACCCCTGCACGCGGTTCTGCTCGTCGAAGTCGGTGCACCCCGGGTGAATGAGAACGACGTGTGACATGTCTCCTTGGCTCCTCAGCGACAAAAGTGCGCCGAAGTGGATCGTTCGGGACTGACCCGCTACAGCGGGTGTTTGTAGTGACCCGCTTCAGCGGGTCACGGACACGATGAGTACCACCTGAAGGCGGTCACACCGAACCGCCAGCTCGCTGCCCCAGGTCTCTCAGGGAACGGCCGTAATCGTCCGATTCGAAAACCGCACTGCCCACGACAAAGAACCCGGCACCGGCCGCGGCCGCCGGCCCAATCGTCTCCAGTCCGATGCCTCCATCGACCGCCAGAATGGAGCTTTCAGGGAGCAATTGGCGCGCCTCCCGCAGCTTTTCCAACGATGCCGGAATGAATTTCTGTCCACCGAAACCCGGCTCCACGCTCATCACCAGCAAAAGATCACATTCCCGCAGCACGCCCTCGACCGCAGACAGTGGCGTTCCCGGGTTGATCGCCAGACCGGCAACCGCCCCGCGCTCCCGGATTCGCTGCAGTACCGAAGCCGGCTCGTCGACGGCCTCCGCATGCACTGTCACCACGTCGCAGCCGGCGCGGAGGAAGTCGTCCAAATACCTGGCGGGCTGAGACATCATCAGGTGCGCGTCGAAGATCAATCCGGTGCGGGGCCGCAGCCGCTCGATGACGAGCGCCCCGTAAGAGAGGTTGGGCACGAAATGGCCGTCCATCACATCCCAGTGCAGGATCTGCGCTCCGGCCGTTTCGAGTTGCGCGATCTCCCCGGCAAGGTTCCCGAAGTCGCACTTCAGCATCGAAGGCGCAATGATCGGCCGCGCCGCCGCGAGCTGGCGAATGACGTCCTGTCGGCTCATGTTCTCGACCGCCCGCCGCCGCGTCTTAGAGGGTCGCCATCTTCGCGATCAGATCCGCCGTGCGGCACGAGTATCCGTACTCGTTGTCGTACCACCCCAGCACCTTAATCATCCGTTTGCCGACCATCTGTGTCCAGCTTGCGTCGAAGATGCAGCTATGCGGGTCGCCGACGATGTCGCTGGAGACGATCGGGTCTTCCGTATACTCCATGATGTTTTTCAAGGGTCCGGCCGCAGCCTCCTTCATGGCGGCGTTGACCTGCTGTTCCGTGGCGTCGGCCTTCAGCGTGGCCACCAGGTCGGTGATGCTGCCGGCCGGCACCGGCACCCGCAGCGAGATGCCGGTGAGCAAACCCTTCAGCTCGGGCAGCACCTCGCCCACGGCCTTCGCGGCGCCGGTGGTCGTGGGAATGATGTTGATCGCAGCCGCCCGGGCGCGGTGCGGGTCTTCGTGGATCTGGTCGGCCAGCCGCTGGTCGTTGGTATAAGCGTGGACGGTTGTCATCAGCCCCTGCTCGATGCCGAACTTCTCGTTGAGCACCTTCGCCATCGGGGCCAGGCAGTTCGTGGTGCAACTGGCGTTGGAGATGCACTTGTGCTCCTTGGTGAGCTTGTCGCCGTTGACGCCCAGGACAACCGTGAGATCCGGCTGCTTGGCGGGGGCAGAGATAACAACCTTCCGCGCCCCGGCCGTGAGATGGCTGTCGAAGCCGGCTTTCTCGCCCTTCTCGCGGTCGCGGAAAAATCCGGTGGACTCCAGCGCCACCTCGACCCCCAGCTCCTTCCAGGGCAGCTTCCGCGGATCGCGCTCCGCACAGACGCGGATCTCTTTCCCGTTCACGATGAGCGACTTCTCGCCCGCTTCGACCGTCCCCGGAAAGCGACCCTGCACGCTGTCATACTTGAGCAGCATCGCCAGGGCCTTCGGGTCGCTGAGGTCGTTGATGGCGACGACGTCGAACTCCTTCGGCCGCGCGGCCATTGCCCGGAACGTGATCCGGCCGATGCGCCCGAAGCCGTTGATGCCCACCTTCACTGCCACGGCTGCCTCCTCTCGCATGCGCCTTCTGAGCGGCAGATCGCGCGCACGGGGTCAAACCCCTTTGCGGCTCACCCGCCTCCCAAGTTCACGACCGCTCGTCCGCAACGGGGTCAGACCCCTTCAGAGCGGCAGGTCGATTTCCGTTCAGATCCTGTGACAAACGGCGCTGATTCTACTTAGCGCCCGGAAGGCGAACAAGGTCCGCGGCCCGCCCGCGGGCGCATTGCGAGTGCGTCGCAGGCATGTGGCGGATCAGCAGCGTCCGGTTTCCGCCGGCTGCCTTCCGCGTTCCGTCTTTCGCCTACGCCGGCTTCTTGTAGTACGCGACGGAGTCGGCGCGCGGGGCGGTCGCGTCCTCCAGCCGCCCCTGCGCTTCGGGAGGCAGCGGCGTGAATGCACGCGCGATCGCGGCATTCCTCGCGACCTCGGCGGGGCTGCGGCAACCGATAATCGCCGTGCTGACGCCCTCCAGCGACAGCGCATAGCCCAGCGCCTCATCCGGCGTGAGACCATGCCGCCCGGAAGAGTGCTGCGCGGCGCCAGTATTCAGGATCGCGCCTTGCGCATACACCTTCATCGCGATGACGCCCATCCCGCGGCGTGCAGCTTCCGGCAGCACGGTCCGCGCGAACGACAGCCGGTGCACATCGGCGGCGTTCAGCGCCACCAGCAGCGTATCGAAGTCGAACCGCCGCATCGCCTCCAGCAGGATCGCCGGATCGTGGTGCCCGGTGATCCCCAGGAATCGCACGCGGCCCTGGTCGCGGGCCTCCACCAGCGCTTCGAGCGCGCCCCGCTTGCCGAAGATCGCATCGAGATCGGCGGCGGAGCGCAGATCGTGTAACTGCCACAGGTCGAGTCGCTCGGTCTTCAGTCGCGCGAGGCTCTCGTCGAGAAGCCGCAGCGAGCCGTCGCGGCTGCGCTCGTGCGTCTTGGAGGCCAGAAAGACCTCCTGCCGCCGCTCGCCCAGCGCGGCGCCGTAATAATCGAGACTGCCGGCATACGCCGGGGCGGTGTCGCAGTAATTGACACCCTCATCGAGCGCCGCATGAATGACATCCACGGCCTCCGCCGCACGGCCGTAGGTGCGCAAGACCCCCTCGCCGCCGAGGCCGAAGATCGTCACCTCTTCGCCGGTGCGTCCCAGGAGGCGGCGGGGAATACGGCCGCTTTGATCGCTGCTCATTGGTGCTGCCTTTGTGCTGTGGATGCTTCGAAGGCTGCGCAATCCAACAGCGTCTGCTGGTCGGCATTCCTTGTGCAATGGTACAATTGCGATGACATCTGCACGAGACTCTCCGGGAGGTTGCCAATGGTTCACGAGCGGATTGCGATCGATCCTCGAACCATGTTCGGTAAGCCGGTGATCAAGGGAACGCGCATTCCGGTCGAATTGATCCTGCGCAAAATGGGTGCCGGACTGTGACATGACGACATTCTTGCTCAGCATCCGCATTTGACTATCGAGGATCTTCGAGCAGCGGCCGCCTTCTCTCCGCCCGGGCGGAGCGTGCCCACCGGCACCCGCTGACGAATCTGTTTGACGGCGGCACTACTGCTGAATTGGCGCCTCCGCCCGGTCCACGAGCGAGCTCAGGTAGAGCAGTGCCGTCTCGCGGTCCGGGTGCCGTTCGGTCAGCTTCATGGCCGCGCGGAGTACGTCGCGGCGGCTGATCTGCCCGACCAGCCGCGCGCCGCGAACCACCGGCAGCCGCCGGTAGGACGTGTTTAAGAAAATCTGCGCGATCGAAAGCAGGTCGGCGTCTTCGTCAATCGTCCGCAGGGCGCTGCCCATGAACGCCGAGACGCGGGTGCTGGGCAACTGCTGGTAAGCCCCTTCGACCAGCACGCTCATGCAGTCTTTCTCCGAGAAGACGCCCAGCAGATTGCCTGCCGCATCGACCACCGGCGCGCCGGAAATCTCGTGCCGCAAGAGCAGGTTGATCGCCTCGAAGGCGTCCATGTCGGGCGACAGCGTCACCAGGCGGGTAACCATGATGTCGCGGGCAAGCACGGGCTGGTTCATGGCACGTTTCCAAAGAATTGCAGACGAGCGAAGCGCGAATCGCGACCGGCTCCAGACCGCGAGCCGGAAGCGCCGCCGCCCGGAGCCGGGCCGGTCCATCGTAGCAAATCGCTTTTCGGCGTGCGAAAACTTTTTCGTCCAATTCGGCCCGGTTTGACGCCGCCGGCTGCGCCGAATAAGATTCACTCCTTCAACGCTTTGCGCCGTCAGGAGAACACCCCCCGTGCCGGAAATCGTCGTCAAAGAGATCCTCGAAGCGGGCGTGCATTTCGGGCACCGCACCAGTCGCTGGAACCCGAAGATGCGGCCCTACATCTACGGCCGCCGCAACCTGATCCACATCATCGACATCAAAGAGACCGTCCGCGGCCTGATGCGGGCCAAGCGCTACCTGAGCAAAGTCGCGTCCGAAGGCAGCCTGATCCTCTTCGTGGGCACCAAGCGGCAGGCCGCCGATCCGGTCGAGCAGGCCGCCATCGCCTGCGGCATGCCCTACGTGACCGAACGCTGGCTGGGCGGCACGCTCACGAACTTCCGCACCGTCCGCAGCCGCCTCAAACGGCTGGAAGAGCTGGAGGAACTGGAGCAGACCGGCGAACTGGCCACGTACTCCAAGAAGATGCAATCGACCCTGCTGCGCGAGAAGCGCAAGGTCTACCGCAACCTCAACGGCATCCGCACGATGAACCGGTTGCCGGAAGCGCTCGTCGTCGTCGATCCGCGGAAGGAGAGGAACTGCGTGCACGAGGCGCGGCTGGCGGGCGCCAAGGTGGTTTCACTGATCGACACCGATTGCGATCCCGACAAGATCGACCTGCCGATCCCCGGCAACGACGACAGCATCCGCGCCATCCGGCTGATTCTCGAGCACATTTCGGGCGCGATCCTCGAAGGCAAGGGGCAGTTGCCGCAGGAGCCGGAAAAGGCGCGGGCCGACGAACCGCGACCCATTCCCTCGATTCAACCGTAACGAGGTCGAACGGCCCGTTTAGCCGCATCCCAACGGGATGCGCGCCGCCCGCGCGTCCCATTGGGACGCGGCTAAACGTTGGCGTTCTGTTCCGACCTCTCGGAGGAGACCATGGCTGAAATCACCGCGGCTGATGTCAAGAAGCTGCGCGAGCTGACCGACCTGCCGATGATGGAGTGCAAGAAAGCCCTGATGGAAGCCGACGGCGACCAGAAGCGAGCGATCGAGATCCTCAAGCAGCAGTTTCAGAAGGTGCGCGAGAAGCGGCAGGCGAACATCACCTCCGAAGGCCGCATCTTCACCGCCATGGCCGACGATGGCCGCAAAGGCGCGATGGTCGAGATCCAGTGTGAATCGGCCCCGGTAGCCGGCGGCGAGACCTTGCGCGAGTTCGGCGAGCTGACGGTCCGCCAGCTTCTGGAAGGCCCCGGCGCCGAGTCGTCCGACGAGCTGCTTGCGCAGGCCGCCCCCGGCAAAGACGGCCGCACGCTGAACGACCTGTACGAGGAAATGGTCAACAAGATTCGCGAGAAGATCGTGGTGGCCCGCGTCATCCGCGTGGAAGGCCCCGTGGGCGAGTACGTGCACCACGACGGCAAGACGGGCGTGTTGTTCTACGCCAAAGGCGAGAAGGCGAAGGCCCCGGTGCTGCGCGACGTGGCCATGCACATCGCCGCCCTGCGGCCGGTGGCCACTACACCGGCCGACGTCGATCCCAGCTTGGTCCAGCAGGAGCGCGACCGGCTGTCGGCCGAGGCCCGCGCCACGGGCAAGCCGGAGAACATCATCGAGAAGATCGTCGAGGGCCGCCTCAAGAGTTTCTACGTCGAGACCGGTGTACTCGTCATGCAGCCGTTCGCCAAGGACGACACGAAAACCGTCAGCCAGGCATTGGCCGAGCACGGCCTCGAAGCCCGCGGCTTCACGCTCTGGCGGCTGGGCGTGTGACCTGCCTCGATCAGCGGACGGATTCGGATTTCGTCATTCGACATTCCCCGAGAGCGTTTCCCCAAGGCTGCGGTCCAGCACCGCCACCATCTCGTCGATGTCTTCAGCCGTCGACACCAGCGGCGGGCCGAAGGCGATCCAATTCGGATCGAAGCGGCATAACAGGCCGTTCTCGAGTGCGCGACGGCCGACGCGGGTGCCGAAGGACAGCTCCGCGGGGAATCGCTCTTTCGTCTTGCGGTCGCGAACGAACTCGATCGCCTGGAAGAGGCCTCTCCCGCGGATGTCGCCGATGCAGTCGTACTTCGCTGCCAGTTCCTCGAAGCGCTGCCGCAGCCGGCTGCCCTGCGTGCGGGCGTTGGCGCACAGGTCTCGTTCGAGGATCTCCTGGATGACCGCGATCGCGCCGGCGCAGGCGACGGGGTGGCCCTCGTTGGTGTGGCCTTCCACGAAGCCGGGGTTCTCGTCCGGCGGGCCCCAGAAGGCGTCGGCGATCGGCTGCCGGCAGATCATGGCCGAAATGGGAACGTAGCCGCCGCTCATGCCTTTGCCCGTGCAGAGCACGTCCGGTGTGACGCCGAACGTCTCGGCGGCGAACATCCGCCCCGTGCGGCCGATGCCGGTAATGATCTCATCGAAGATCAACAGCGTCCCGGTGCGGTCGCAGATCTCCCGCAGGAGCGGCAGGTATTCGTCGGGCGGATCGATGACGCCGCCGGTGTGGCCGATGGGCTCGACGATGACGGCCGCCACCGTCGCGGGGTCTTCCATCTCGATCACGTCGCCCACCAGCGTCGCGCAGATCACGCCGCAGGCCG
>JAHWKJ010000244.1 GCA_019347905.1 Planctomycetota bacterium | reverse complement strand
CCCGGCGGGGCGGCCGCCCGCGCTCGATTCTCGTCCGCGGGTGAAGCGGCTGGAGAGGAATTCGCGCAGGTGGGCTCGGGCCTGGTGATCTTCGGCCGAAAGGCCGTTCGGCCGCTCGACGTTGTCGAGGCCTATCTTTTCCGACAGTTCGACCGGTGCGTAGCGCGCGCCGAGAAAGCCCGGCGAAAGCCGCGAGAAGTTGCGGCCCTCGGTGGCCGAATAGATCGCCACGTTTTCCGGCACGCCAGCGGCCGGCCGGCTGAACTCCTTCGCGACGATGGCGCCCAGGTCGGGATAGCGCAGGTTCGGTTCGTCGCGGCGGCCGCGCATCATTGTCTGCGATGCGCCGCCGTGGTCGCCGTCTTTCGTGTTGAGCGAGCGGATGATGGCCGTGTACTTGCCGAGACGTTCGGCCATCTTCGGCATCAGCTCGCACAGCCGCACCCCGGGGACCGAGGTCTGGATATCGAAAAACGGTCCGCCGGTGGGGCGGCCCGGCTTGGGATCGAAGGTTTCAAGCTGGCTGGCGCCCCCGGCAAGCCACAGCAAAATCACGCGGCGGTCCTTCCGCTTTAGCTCTTCAGCGAGGGCCGACCGAGAGAGGGCACTCAGTCCGCCCAAACCGGCCACGCCGACGGCCGTAGCGCCGAGGAACTGGCGGCGGTTGAGCACGTGGTCCGGCGAACCGCAGAAGTTTCGCGAGAGCTGCGCGGACATGACTGTGGCTCCGTCAGGTGGCGGGGACCGTCTCTTAGTGATTGAAACGGAATTCGGGGCTGGTGACGAGCGCCCAGACAACCTGTCGCAATGCGTCGGGCCGGCGGTCCTTCCGCTCGCCGACATATTCGCCCAGACGAGCCGCTTCGTCCTCCGCGGGCGGACGGCACAGGACGTTCTGGAACGCCGTCTCGATGGCGGCCGCGTCGTCTTCAATTTGCTCCAGCCGGCGCACGAGGCCGCCGTTCAAGTAGCCGGACGAGATCTTCTCACCATTGCTGAACAGGAGCGCCTCGTGGGCCGAGACCTGAAAGTTGTCGCCCGGCCGCTCAAACAAGCCGGCGTTGGAGGCGTTCGCTGCGGCGGCGATGCGCTGCTGTGACTCTTCCGGCGGCAAATCGGCGGCGAACTCGTGCGGGTCGGCGGTCGCCAGGCTCAGCGAGCGGGCCAGTTGTTCCGGCGTGAGCGGCCGCACCTCGGCAACTGCGAACATGTCCGCGTCGGGGCGTTCGCCGTCATCCCAGCGGCTCGATCGCGCATACGCCCGCGACAGCACCAGGCCCCGCGTCAGCCGCCGCAGATCGTAGCCGTTCGATTTCAGATCGCGCGCCAGCCATTCCAGCAACTCCGGGTGCGACGCGGGATTCTCGCTGTGCATCTGGTCGAGCGGCATGACCAGCCCATAGCCGAACAACTGGTGCCAGACGCGGTTCACAATCGCTCGGGCGAAGAAGTGGTCCTGCCCCTCTGCGAGCGCCGTCTCGACGAGTTGTGCGCGGCGGCTGTATTGCGGCGCGGGCGGCGGCTGCTTCTCCTTGGCCAGCTTCTTCAGCCGCTCTGCCTCTTCCTTGCGGGCTTTGCCGTCCGGTTCCTTCGTCTCAGGCTCATCCAGCACGGTGCCGGTGAGGAACATCAGCTTCGCATCACGAGCCTCGCCTTCGACGGTCTTGTAGTTCACCAGGCCGTATTCGCGTTCGGCGATGAAGCCGCCGTTCTCGAATGTCCGGTTGAAGAACGACTTCATGCCGTAGAAATGGTCCTGGGTCCAGTCGGGGACCAGCGGATGGTCGTGGCACTTCGCGCAACTCACGTTGATGCCGAAAAACACGACGCTGACGTCGTTCGCGAGGCGGTCGGTGTCCTTCACCCGCTTCAGCAGAAAGTCCGCCGCCTCCTTCTGGAGCGGGTCGTCGTGCCGGGCGAGCAGGATGTCGCGGAATACGCTGTCCCAGCCGCGGTTCTCCTGAAAGGCGGTCTTCAGGTAGCCACGAATGCCGCCGTCGCCCTCGGAGATGAATGCGTCGAAGACGTTCGCCTGGTGCTCGGCGAACTCCAGCGACCCCACGAGTTTGTCGACGAGGACTTCGCGCTTGTGCGGATCGGCAGACTGCACGAAGGCGGCCGTTTCGACGACGGCGGGAATGCGGCCGGCAAGATCCAGCGTCAATCGCCGCACGAACGACGCATCATCCGCGGGCGGCGCCGGCTCGATGCCTTCGGCCGCCAGCCGCACGTCGATGTATTCATCGACGACCTCGTGCAGGGGACGTTCAGCCGGCAGTTCGGCGGCAAGCGCGCGGCTGCCAAGAGACGTGGCGGCAAGGGCCGTGAGGGCAAGGAGAGCGGGTCGAAAAGCGCGACGCGGCATGGCGACGCATCATAACACATGCATACGAGCTTGTCTCGTTTTCCAGGAAAATCGCGGCGCTCGATTGCAGGCGGGTGATCCGGACGGTATGCTCGCCGCCGTGGGTGGGTTTTCTGCCCAAGTAACCGAATACAAGGCGTTGATTGTGGGATATTGGCCCGGTAGCATCAGAGTGAGCGACATCGACATCCTCGCAGCCGCTCCCGCTCTGAGAACCCGCCGGCCGTGCCAGACCCCACGCCATTTATCACCGGCGAGTACAAGCGGACGCTCGACGAGCGCTACCGTCTGATGCTGCCGGCCGAGTTGGCCGAATCTGTGACGGACCAGGATGGCGAGACGATTGTCACCAAGGAGCGCGCCGGCTGCCTCAGCTTGTGGGCCGCGGGCCAGTGGCAAGAGCGGCTGGACGACGGAATCGCGCTCATCCGCCAGAAGATGCACACAGGGCGTATGGAGCAGCGGTGGGACGACGTGCAGCGACTGGGACGGCTGCTTTCGACGCGGCACCGCACAGTCAAGCTGGCCGGCCGCTCGCGGCTGCTCGTTCCCGAGGGTTATCGCGAGTTTCTCGACGTGCCGGCGGGGGGAGAAGTGATCATCGTCGGTGCCGCGATCTGCGTAGAGATTTGGAACCCGCAGGCGTGGAGGGACGCGCTGCGGGAGGACATGCCGGAGTTTACGCGGCTGTTCCGGCAATTGAGCGAATGAAAGACAGGGTCGAAAGGGTCAAAGAGTCGAAGGTCGAAAGGGCCGGCGAGATCAGGCCGAGTAATGCCGCGGATTTTCTGGCTTTTTGGACCTTCGACTTTTCGACCTTCGACTCTTCGATTGGTACACGTCCGGCCGTTGGGACGAGGGGAAGCTCACTCACTCAGCACCCCCCTCCGTCTTCCGTGACCGCTATTCACGCTCGAACTTCCAGGGACGGGCACGAGGGCACGGAAGCCGCTTTCTCTCTCCCACGGCCGGACGTCCTCTTGGGAATGACCAATGACCAATGACCAAAGTCGTCGCGGTCATTGGTCATTGGTCATTGGTCATTGGTCATTGCCCGCCGGCCATGCCGGCCGCGTAGGCGCCGAGGTCCAGCGGCGGGCAGCCGCCTATCTCCGGCATCTGCCAGGTCTGCTCCGGCACGCTCCGCGGATTGATCTCGATCTCACCCAGCGTCATCGTCAGCGCGAGGTTCGCCTGCGGCCAGTCGATATCGATGCGGTGCGGCAGCACGACGCCCGCGGGACTCCGCCGGTGATCGGCCAATGACGCCTTCGCCAGCAGGTGTCCCGCTCCGTCGTACAGGTGGTGGCCCACGATCAGCCGCCGTCGCCAGTCGACCACGATCACCCGCCGCACAATCCGGCCGTCGGGCGTCATCTCTTCGGCGGCCAGACCCACCATTCCCGTCGCGGGGTCTTCCGGCAGGAGGGCGAACTGCTCCGCGTCGAGCGGCACGACTCCCAGCGCCTCGATGACCCACCGCGGCTGAAACGGAATTTGCAGCATCCGTTGCGCGACGTGGGCGTGCTCGTGCGAGGCGGTGAAGACGCGCTGCTGGTCCGGCGGGGACTGCCGCGTCCAGAACCAGAACCGCTCTGCGTTCGAGCCGAGATCAACTTCCGGCCCCAAGAGCTTCGCCCGCAGGCGGAGCCGATCGGGCCGCGCGACCGCCACGTTGGCCTGCATCTTAATGAGGCCCATGATGCCGCGGACGCCGATGCTCACATCAGTCGAACGCCAGGCCTGTAGCGGCGCAATGTTGGCATTGAGGTGCTCGACCAGCTCGTGCTTCGACAGCCGCGCTTCGTACACCGGCAACTCGGGCTGCCGCCGGAACGGACTCCACGAAAAGCAACCGGAAGCGGCCGAGACAAGCGCGACGAGCGCGGCGGCGAGAGGCAGTCGGGACCGCGACATCCATGTCTCCCAGGGTGGTTGAATGTCGAATGACGAAATCAAATCCGAATGACGAAAGAATGCCGAATGACGAAGCCCGAAAAAGTCGAGGGCTGAGGGTCAAGAGTCGAGAGCCAGAAGACCCCTGTCTCGCTTGCGTCTGGCTCTCGACCCTCGACTCTCGACCCTTGACTCATTCGTCATTCGGGCTTCGGCATTCATCATTGGGAATCGTCGTCAGCCTCTGTTGCAGTTCCTCGATCTCAGCGGCGTTGAGCTGTTGATCGCGAATGAGGAACGGGCCTTCCGCCCGCGTGCCGATCAGTTCAAACCAGTCGTCGTCGTCAATCGTTCGGCTGCCTTCCAGCTTCAGCCGCTTCTTCTGGAGCAGCAGCAGCGCCAGGACGTAGCGGAGCTTTTCGGTGGCCGGAACGTCTTCCTCGCAGAGCCGCTCGAAATGCTCCATCAGGGAGTCGGGATCCAGCGGCTGCGACCCCGGCGCGCCGGCATCGCTCGCGCGGCTTCGCCAATGACCGATGGTGCCTTCCGGCGGCCCCGACCAGTGCGCTTCGGCGAAGTCGAGCCGCACGAGTTCGCCGTCGCGCTCGACCAGCGCCGAGACGCAACGGCTGCCGGGCGGCAGCGGCTCACCACTGGCCGCACATGTCCTGCCGATCGGGCGCAGGCGGTAGTCCATTCCCCTGACCTTTCGTCGCCGGACGCGGGCGGGCGGGGATGGTATCGCAACGGTCAAGGTGCGACAAGACGAGCGCGCATCGGACGGGGCTGAGGGGGTGAGTCGTTTAGCCGCGGCCCAACGGGCCGCGCGGCCCGCTGGGCCGCGGCTAAACGATCACCGTCACCCCGTCACCCCGTCACCCCGTCACCCCGTCACCTTGTCATCCACGACCGTTCGCGCCAGCTCGCGCAGCGTGTCGTCGTCGATCGCGCGGTCCTTCGGCAGACGCTTAATCGCTTCGAGCACGGCCAGCACGCCGTCATCGTCCAGAATCACGCCCAGTTCGTCGAGCCGGTGGGCCACGGCGCGGCGGCCGCTGTGCCGGCCGATCACCAGCCGCACCCCGTCGGCGCCCACCTGCTCGGGCCGATACGGCAGGTACGTGTCCGGGTTCTTCAAGAGACCGTCCTGGTGGATGCCGGCTTCGGTCGCGAAGATGTTCGCCCCGCCGACGGGCTTGTTGGGAGTGAGCCCGATGCCGGTCAGCTCAGCCACCAGCCGGCACAGCGGGGCGAGCTTCGTGGTGTCGATCTTTGCGGGACGGCCGAACTCGTCTTCGTGCAGCGTGAGGGCCATGGCGACCTCTTCGAGCGCCGCGTTGCCGGCCCGCTCGCCGATGCCGTTCACCGTGCACTGCACGACGTTCGCCCCTTCCTTGATGCACTCCAGCGTGTTGGCCACCGCCAGCCCCAGGTCGTTGTGAAAGTGCACCGCGACCAGCGCCCGGTTGATGTTCGGCACGTGGTCCTGAACGTGCCGGATAAAATCGCGGGCCTTCGCGGGCGTGAGGATGCCGACGGTGTCGGGAAAGCCGACCGTCGTCGCGCCGGCGTCGATCGCCTCGCGGTAAACCTCGCATAGAAAATCGCGCTCGGTGCGGCTGGCGTCTTCCGGGCTGAAGGCCACGATCAGGAATCGCTCGGCGGCGTAAGCCACAGACTCGGCGACGAGCCGCACGATCTCGGCCTTCGACTTCTGCAGCTTGTGCTCGCGGTGCAGCGGGCTGGTCCCGCAGAACAAGCTCACGCCGCGCTTGTGCGGCGGGTTCCCGGTGAGAGCCTCGTCGGCCGCATCGATATCTCCACGCACTGTGCGGCACAGGGCCGTCAGCACGGGCTTTTTGATCACGCCGATCATCTGCTGGATGGCTTCGATATCGGCCCGGCTGGACGCGGGGAAGCCGGCGTCGAGCGAATGCACGCCGGCGGCCTCCAGCGCGAGCGCGATCCGCAGCTTATCGCCCGGCTCGAGCGTGGCGCCGGGCATCTGCTCGCCGTCGCGGAGCGTCGTATCGCTGAAGAGCACGACGTCGGAGCGGCGGTGATGTCCGATGACCAGATCCTTGATCATGTGGCTCACCCTCCAGCCGAGCCGTCCGAGCAGACCGCGCTTGCGCATGGCGAACATCCTGAGCCCGAACGCCGCTTCAGATCAGCCGAGTTGCC
Organism: Planctomycetota bacterium; assembly: GCA_019347905.1. Lineage (GTDB taxonomy): Bacteria > Planctomycetota > Planctomycetia > Planctomycetales > Planctomycetaceae > JAHWKJ01. The sequence continues at coordinate 2,348 of JAHWKJ010000244.1, read as the reverse complement.
GCTCGAAGGCTTCCAGGTCCGGACAGTCAGCCGCCAGATCGAAGAGTTCGTCGAGGCGCGCTTCGTCGTGAACGTTGCGCAGCGCTGCCACCGTCTCTTCAGAGACATCGGGAAATCGCCGCTTGAGTTGCCGGATGACGAGTTCCTGACGACCCTCCTGACGACCCTCCTGACGACCCTCCTGACGACCCTCCTGCAGACCCTCCTGGCGACCCTCCTGCAGACCCAACTCCCTCGCCTTCTGGCGTTCCTCCTCGAAGATCTCCTTCAGCCATGGTGACTCGATGATCATTTTTCTGTCTCCGAAGAACCGAAACATCTCGGCCTTGTCATATCGTAGTCCGGCTAGAAGTGCGGTGGCAATCAGCAGGCTCTCGCGCTCGCGGTCCGGGGCCGCTTCCTCGATCAGGCGGCAGCAGCGTTCTATCAATTCCGCCCCCGCACCGCCCACGTCAGCCAGCGGGACCCAGGGCAGAATCCCTACGTCTCCGGTTGCCAGCAGGGCCTCGGCCGAAACGCTCCACAGTTCCAGCACCGTCCACTGCATTCGACAGCGCGTGCGACCTTCCGGACTGACCAGATCAACCGCCTCGGGCACCCATTTGCGTCCGTGCGGATGCAGCACGATGCACACCGCCTCCGGCAGCACCCCGTGCTGCAGATACGACGCCATGGCACCGTCCGTCAGTTGCCCCTCGACGCGGTCCTCCGGCCGCGATGCCACCTCCAGCAGATAGTAAAGCGGCTGAGCCCGTCCGCGGCGGACCACTTCCAGAAAGCCGTCGGGAATCCGCCGTAGTGCGATCTGTTCCGGCTGCAGCGCGCGACACGAAACCACGTCGTCGATGCCCAGCAGCCGCAGCACCGAGTCGCCGTGGTGCTGGATCAGCCACTTGGTGCTCTTGTCGTATTCGTGCGTCACCGTCAGCCGCCTCACCGCTGTTCAATCCGCCACCGGCATGCACACCCGCGGTGGACGCAGGGCCGATACGCTATCCAACTCGGCGTCGGCCGCCCGGATGCTTCCCTCGCGGGTGCGGTGCGTCATCACCACCAGCGGCACGATCGGCTGCTCCGATTCGTCGCCCGTCTCTTCGTCCGGCTCCGGAGCTTCGTGCTGGATGATCGATGCGAGGCTGATGCCATTGCGGCCCAGGATGTCGGCGATGTCCGCAAACACGTGTGGCCGGTCTTCGACGTTGAACCGCAGGTAATAGCGCCGCTCGATTTCGTCGGCCGGCAGAATTGGTATGGGCGGCCGCTCGCTCCAGACATCCAGCCGCGGAAACGTGAGCTGCGCCCGCCCCGTCGCCACGTCGATGAGATCCGCGAGCACAGCCGAAGCCGTCGCCATCCGCCCCGCGCCCAGCCCCGTCAGCCACACCTTGCCCACCACGTCGCCCGCAATCCCGATACGGTTGTAGACGCCATCCAGCTCAGCCAGCGGACGCCCGCGGCGGACCAGCGTCGGCTGCACGTGCATCTCCAGCCGCCCATGGTCCAGCTTCGCCACCGCCAGCAGCTTCACGCGGTATCCCAGCTCGTCGGCAAAAATCAAATCCGCCAGCTCCAGCGTGTCGATCCCCTGCCGCGGAAACGCCTCCAGCGGGACCTTCGTGCCGAAGGCGAGCTGCGTGAGGATCGTCAGTTTCTGGGCCGCATCGGTGCCGTCGACGTCCATCGTGGGGTCGGCCTCGGCGTACCCGTGCTGCTGCGCGAGCGCGACGGCCTGCTCGTACGGCCGGCCCTGGTGGAACATCTCGCTGAGAATGAAGTTGCTCGTCCCGTTGAGCACCGCTTCGATCGACGTGATTTGATTGGCGGCCAGCGCCTGGCAGACGGTGGCAATGACAGGCACGCCGCCGGCGACCGAAGCCTCGAACGCAATGGTGCGGCCGCGCTCGCGGGCCACGCGAAACAACTCTTCACCGTGCGCGTACAAGAGGGCTTTGTTCGCGGTGACCACGTCTTTGCCGGCGTTCAGCAGGTCCAGCACATAACGCCGGGCCGGATCGACGCCGCCCATCGTCTCGACAGCGACGGCAATCTCGGGATCGCCCACGATCTCGCGCACATCGGTGGTGACGCAGCCCGGCGGCAAATCCACATCGCGGCTCTTCCCGACCTCGCGAACGAGCACACGGCGGATTTCTATTCGCCGCCCGGCCCGGCAGGCAATCCGCTCCCGCTGCTCCAGCAGCACGCGCGCCACGCCGCCGCCGACAGTCCCCAATCCGAGAATTGCGATGCGAAGCGGTTCGGCCATCTCTCGTAGCACAAGCGTCTCGCTTGTGCGATTCTTTCAGGATCTGATTTCGACGGCGTTCCCGGACTTGATTGAGGTCAAT